>NZ_JBFAAX010000008.1:0-45955 GCF_040639995.1 Actinosynnema sp. NPDC023658
CCGGCCCGCCGACACCGTCGACCAGGCGCAGCGCCTGGCCCGGACCGCGTCGCACGCCCTCGGCCTGGCCGCGTTGACGGCGCTGTGGGCGGCGGGCAGCGAGGTCTGGCGCTACGTGCTGCTGCTGCTCAGCCGGTACGGCGCGCTGTCGGAGACGACGGTCGGCGTGTCGGACGCGATGGTCGTGGCGTCGTCGGTGGTGACGTTCGTGGCGTCCTCGACGGCGCTGGTCTTCACCCTGCTGTGGCTGCGCCGGGCGCGCAACGCCGCCGCCGCGGAAGCGGGCTACGGCCCGTCGAGGTCGGACCGGGAGGTCCTGATCTGCCTCGTCGTGCCCGGCGTGAACCTGGTCGTGCCCGGCTCGGTGCTGGCCGAGCTGGAGCACGCGGCCCTCCGCGAACCGGCCACCACCCGACCCAACCCGTCCAAGCTGGTCCGCTGGTGGTGGGGCCTGTGGGTGGTGACGGGCCTGTTCTTCGCCTTCACCGTGGCCTGGGGCTTCCGCTCCAGCGTCCAAGCACTGGCGGACGGCGTGCTGCTGCACGCCGTCACCGACCTCCTGGCCGCCGCCGTGGCGATCGTGACGGCGCTCGTGGTCCGCCACGTGACCGCGCTGCTGCTGCCGGTGGACGCCGGCGCCATCCGCCGGATGAGGGTCGTCGACGTCAAGGACGCCCCGGCCCCCACCCTGCGCCCGGTCCGCCCGTCCGGCTCCCCGCGCTGACCGCCCGTCAGCAGGGCTGGTCCTCGAACTCCCAGACGAGCGCGAGGGGCACGCGCCTGCCGTAGCGGCCGAGGGCCGACTCGGCGGAGGTGTGCTGCCCGATGAACGTCCTGCCGGTGTCCGGGTCGCGCCGGTAGACGATCGCGTTCGTCGTGTCCTCCTCCATGATCTCCATGCCCCAGGCGAAGACCCGGGTGCGGTCGGTCGCGTCCACCAGGCTGAACAGGTTCGCTTCCACACCGCCGACTGTCCCGCCGGGAGATCCACCCCATGCGGTGAAGCGCGGCGGGAATCCCGCTTCCGCACGTCCCGCCGGATCATGCTGCCCTGTGCCCACTCCGCCACCGTTCCGCCGCCGTCGGTTGGGTCGCAAGCTCGCCCGGATGCGGGCCGGGGCCAGGATGACCCTGGATGAGGCCGCCCGAGCCCTCTACCGCACCAAGTCCACGCTGCACCGGCTGGAGAGGGGCGAGACGATCCTGGACGTCCACCTCGCCAAGTCGATGATGGACCTCTACGACCAGTACGACCCCGACCTCGTCGACCAGGCGCTGCGGGCCCGCGAGCCCGGCTGGTGGACCACCTTCGGCATCGAGAACCAGGGCTACATCGACGTCGAGACCGAGGCGTGCACCGTCCGGGACCTCTCACCGCTGATCATCCCCGGCCTGCTCCAGACGACCGGGTACATGCGCGCCATGTTCGAGGCGCACCGGCTGAAGCGGACCAAGCGCTGGCTCGAGAACGACATCCGCGTCCGGCAGATCCGCCAGGAGCGCCTGACCGGCCGGGACGACCCGCTGCGGCTGCACGCGATCATCGAGGAGGCCGCGCTGCGCAAGGTGGTGGGCGGTCGGGAGGTCATGCACGAGCAGTTGGCCCACCTGCTCGACATGGCCGAGCGGCCCAACGTGACGATCCAACTGGTGTCCGCCGAGCAGGGCGTGGTCGACGGCATGGCCACGGCCTTCACGCTGCTGGGCTTCCCGGGCCCGGACGAACCCGAGGTGCTGTACATCGAGTACCTGACCGGAGCGCTGCACATCGAGGAGGAGCGGGAGCTCCGGGAGGCTAGACTGACGTTCGATTTCGTGGCCTCCCAGGCGCTGAGCCCGGAGGGTTCGGTGGCCTTGATCGAACGGGTTCTGGCCGAGTGAAAGAGGCGATGGCCGTGTCCACAGTGGACCTCTCCGGGGTGCGGTGGCGGAAGAGCAGCCGGAGCAACGGTGCCAGCAACGCCAACTGCGTCGAGGTGGCGTTCGCGGGGCCGGCGGTGGCGGTCCGGGACTCGAAGAACCCCGGTGCGGCGACGCTCGCGTTCCCCGCCGTCCAGTGGTCGTCGTTCCTGCGGCACTGGGGCTCCTGACCCACGGGTGCCACCGCGGCCCCTGCGGTCGGTGACGCGGTCAGCGCCCCCGGGACGTGAGCGGCAGGTCGTGCAGGCCCCGGATGACGAACTCGGCCCGCCGGCGCGGTTCGGCGGCCGGTTCCGCGTCCGGCAGCTTGCGGACCAGCGAGGACAGGGCGGCCTGGACCTCGATGCGGGCCAGCGGCGCACCCAGGCAGTAGTGGATGCCCATGCCGAACCCCAGGTGGGGGTTGGGGTTGCGGCCGATGTCGAAGGTGTCCGGGTCGGTGAAGACCTCGGGGTCGCGGGCCGCCGCACCGAGCAGCGCGGCGATCTTCTGACCCGGCTCGACGCGGTGCCCGGCGATGGTCACGGGCTCGGTGGCGGTGCGCTCGAACAGCTGCAGCGGCGAGTCGTAGCGGATCAGCTCCTCCACCGCCGTGGGCATCAGGGCGGGGTCGTCGACCAGGCGACGCCACTGGTCCTGGTGGTTCATCAGCGCCCGGACGCCGTTGCCGATGACGTTGACCGTGGCCTCGTGGCCCGCCATCAGCAGCAGCACGGCCGTCGCCACCAGCTCGTCCTCGGTGAGCTTCGCGCCGTCGGTGTCGGTGACCGCCACCAGGTCGGACACCAGGTCGTCACCGGGGGAGGTGCGCCGCAGCGCGATCAGCTCGCGCAGGTAGGCGACGAACTCGGTGGCCGCGCGCTCGGCCGCGACCTTCTTGTCCTCGGCCAGGCCGAACTCGTACATCTTCACGATGGCGTTCGACCAGGGCTGGAGCAGCGCCCGGTCGCCCGCGGGCACGCCCAGCAGCTCCGCGATCACCTCGACGGGGAGCGGCGTGGCCACGTGCGACAGCAGGTCGGCCCGCCCCTCGGACCCGATCTCGGCCACCAGCCCGTCCACCAGCCGGTCCGCGAGGTCCGCGATCCACGGCCGCAGCCGCTCCACGTGACCGCGGCCGAACGCGGCGGCGACGAGCCTGCGCAGCCGGCTGTGCGTGGGCGGCTCGTTCTCCAGCAGCGAGTTGCGGTGCAGCAGGTTGAACGAGCCGAACTGCTCGACCGGCTTCGCGTCCGTCCAGATCCGGCCTAGCGACCGGTGCCGGAGCACGGCCGACGACGCCGCGTGCGACACCGCCAGCGCGACGCCCATCTCCTCGTGCCAGTGCACCTCGCCTCCCGCGCGCATCGCGGCGAACACGGGGTACGGATCCGCGATGAAGGCCGGATCGTGCTGGTCGAAGGCTGCCACGGTCACGGACGGACGGTAGGTCCGAGCGCGCCTCGCGTCCATCGGAGAGTGGTTGAAGCCGCAAACGTTAAGCGAGCTGTGACATGGGGGTGGCCGAGTTGACCTCGTCAGTACTCCACCAGGAGCATCGTCGGCGTGCCCCCTGAAGTCGTCGCCCACCGCGGCGCGTCCACCCGCCGGCCCGAGCACACGCTCGCCGCCTACGACCTGGCCCTGCGGCAGGGCGCGGACGGGTTGGAGTGCGACGTGCGGCTGACCAGGGACGGGCACCTGGTGTGCGTGCACGACCGCACGATCAAGCGCACCAGCGGCGGCTCGGGCGTGGTCAGCACCATGACGTTGGCCGAGCTGCGCCGGCAGGACTTCGGCAGCTGGCACGGTGGCGAACCCGCCGAGGTGCTCACGCTGGAGGCGCTGCTCGGGCTCGCGGCCGACCACGGCACGCGGCTGTTCGTGGAGACCAAGCACCCCGTCCGGTACGGGGCCCGGGTGGAGCGCAGGCTCGCGGAGGAGCTGGGCAGGCACCGCGTCGACGTGGTGATGATGTCGTTCTCCGTCTTCGCCGTGCACCGGTTCAAGCAGCTCCGGCCCGACGTGCCGACGGTCCTGCTCTACGACCGGTTGTGGCCGAGGAACCTGCCCCGCTTCGCGGACTACGCCGGACCGGGCGTTCACCTGCTCAGGCATCACCCGGATCGGGGGGAGGGGACCTACGTGTGGACGGTGGACGACCCGGCGGACATAGCGTTGTGCCGGGAGCGCGGCGTGCGGTTCCTCGCCACCAACAACCCGGAGGAAACGCGCGAGCGCCTTGCGGATAACTTGACGCCCGACCAGCCCTGAGTACCGAGGAGGCGCGGTGGCGAAGCGGACAGCCGTGAAGGACAAGCCGGCGGACGGCGTCAACCCGCGGCAGCCGTGCCCGTGCGGCTCCGGCAAGCGCTACAAGGCGTGCCACGGCGCGGCCGGCGGCGCGGCGGACGTGATCGTCTCCCGCCCGTTCGAGGGCCTGGCCTCCGAGGTCGAGCTGATCGCGCTGCGCGAGTTCGTGCCCTCGGCCACGGTGAAGCTGCCCCTGAAGGACGACGCCCCGCGCGAGGTCGTGCTGGCCACCGTGCTGCCGATGGCCGCGGCGGGCCTGGTGCGCGCGGACGGCACCGCGTTCGTCGGCCTCCAGGTGCAGACGCGGTCCGGCGACCTCAGCCGCGACCTCGCGCGTGCCGTGCAGTGGGCGCTGACGGCCAAGACCGGTGACGCCCTCGCGGTCGTCGGCCCGGACGACGGCTCGAACCCCGGCCGGTTGCAGGACCTGGTGGACGCCGAGGCGGGCCTGAGCCCCGAGCTGCACTCCGACTTCGCGTGGTGGCTGCCGCCGGACAACGAGCCCACCGGCGACGTCGCCCTGTCCCTGGAACGGGCCAACGCCGCCATCCTGCCCACCGAACGCCTCTCCGCGGCCGGTGTCGAAGGCGCTTACTGGGTCGACGCGGGCGACAAGGCGCACCTGCGCTGGGTCCGCCCCGAGCCGGAGGAGCAGCTCCTCGCGGCGCTCGCCCGGCTGTCCGTGCGCGGCGAGCTGGACCTGGGCGAGGGCTCCCGGTACGCCGGGTCGTTCCGCGCGCACGGCCTGCTGGTCCCCGTCTGGGACCTGGACCGCGAGCTGCACTCGAGCGAGTGGGCACCGGGCGCGGAGGCGTTGGGCAAGCGTTTGCAGGACGCCCTGACCAGCCTCGACGGCGAACCGCTGACCGAGGCGGAACGGCGGTCGCGGGACGGCCTGCGGGGTCGGCAGATCACCCTGCGCTGAACCTGTCCACAGGTATCCCCAGCTTTGTCCACAGGTTCTGTGGACAACTAGGAGGCGGAGTTGATCCTGCGGATCAGCCGGAAGGCCGACTGGACGCGGGACCGGGAGGCCGGCGCGATCCCGCTCGACCCGGACGGGTTCGTGCACTGCTCGGACCCGGGCACGGTGCACCTGCCGGCCAACCGCCTCTACCCGAACCGGCACGACCTGGTGCTCCTGGTGATCGACCCGGAGGGCCTGCCGGTGCTGTGGGAGCCGGGCGAGACCGAGGACGGCCCGTGGTTCCCGCACGTCTACGGGCCCGTCCCGGCCGACGCGGTGGTGGCCGTGCACGAGTTCGCGCCGGACGCCGACGGCGCGTTCCGGCCGCTGCCCGTGCTGTGACCTGACCGTGGCCCTCCCGAGTGGCGGTGCGCGTTCCCGTTGGACGACGCTGGTCGGGTGTCGGACGTGCGGATGGGGTCGATCGGCCGCGGTTGCGCCCGGGGTGCGCGGTGAGGCGGCTGGTGGTCGCGGCGGCGCTGCTGCTGACCGCGTGCGACGCGTCGCCCGAGGCGGTGGAGCCGACGGCGGTCACGGTCGGCCGGACCTCCGGGGCGGACGCCGCGCCGGTGCTCGAACCCGGCGGCCTCGGCGGGGTCCGGTTGGACATGACGGTGGCGCAGCTGGAGGCCACCGGCGAGGTCGGCGGCGACGTGACCACGCCGGAGTTCGCCTGCCCGGTGCACGAGCTGAAGGCCGTGCGGGGCTGGGTCGGCGTCGACGGCGGTGTGGCGGTGGACATCCGGGTCGAGTCCGGGGCCCGCACGCCGGAGGGGCTGCGGATCGGGGACTCGCGGGACCGGATGCGCGAGGTGTACCCGGACGTGGAGCAGACACCGCACGGCTTCGTCCGGATGGCCGACGAGCGGACCCGGTACTGGTTCTACTTCCGCGACGCGGGCGAGACCCTCACCGGCATCGGCCTGACCCGCGAAGGCCACGGCTGCCTGAACTGACGAGGACCCCGGAACGCCGCTCGGGCACTTCCGGGGTCCTCGTGGTCGAGCCGGTTACAGCGCACCGCCCGCGGCCCGGGGGGAGCCGTTGTCGGCCTCCTCGCCCACGGTCTCGCGGGTCAGGAAGTTCTCCACGTGGAACAGGTTGCCCTCGGCGCGGTCGACCACGGTGAGCAGCGTGCTCATCGACGCGACCTCCTCCACCTGCTCCTTCAGGAACCACTGGAGGAACTGCTCACCGATGTAGTCGCCCTCGTCGCGGGCCGTCTTCGCCAGCGCGACGATCTGCTCGGTGACCTTCTTCTCCTGCTCCAGCGCGAGCGCGACCGGGTCGCGCGGCGCGACGAAGTCGTTGCGCACGTCGTCCACGCCGGGAATGCTCACCGGCAGCCCGTTGTCCATCAGGTACTGCACGATCATCATCGCGTGGTTGCGCTCTTCCAACGACTGCTTGTAGAAGTGCGCGGCGAGCCGCGGCAGGTCGTTGCCGTCGAACCAGACCGCGATGGCCACGTACTGCTGCGAGGCCGTGAACTCGTTGCGCACCTGCTCCTGAAGCAGGTCGTGGAACTTCGAGGAACGCGCGGAGGTAATCTTCTTCAAGTTGACAGCCATACCCGAAGAATAACCGAAAGTGTGCTTCTATGCATTTCAGGTAAGGCTTACGACAGTGAGGAAAGGGTCACCGAAGAAAGCTTAGGCAACCCTTTCCGCGTTATTCAGACCAGGGCGGCCCGGTCGATCGGGCACGACATGCAGCGCGGTCCGCCGCGGCCGGAACCCAGTTCCGAACCGCTGATCCGGATCACCTCGACGCCCGCGTCCTCCAGCCGCGCGTTCGTCTCCACGTTCCGCTCGTAGGCCACGACCAGCCCCGGCCCGACGGCGAGCGTGTTGTTCCCGTCGTCCCACTGCTCGCGTTCCGCGGTCACCGGGTCGAGCCCGGTGTCGATCACCCGCAGCCGGTCGATGCCCATCGCCTCGGCCGCGACCTCCAGGAACGGTCGCCGGTCCTCGACCACGACGCCGCCCGCGCCGTCGGACCGGACCGGGTACGCGAACAGGTTGTCGCGCACCGCCGGGTACATCACCACGGCGTCCCGGTCGACCATCGTGCACACCGTGTCCAGGTGCATGGTCGCCCGGTCCTGCGTGATCGGCACGGCCAGCACGGTGTGCGCCAGGCCGTCGGCCAGGGCGGACCGGGCGAACGACTCCGCGCCCGCCGGTGTGGTCCGCTCACCGACGCCGATCGCCAGCACGCCCGGCGCGAGCAGCAGCACGTCACCGCCCTCGACCGGCGCGGAGTGCGCCCCGTACGCGCGGCCCGTGCGGCGGAACCGCGGGTGGTAGGCGTAGATCAGGTCGGTCAGCGCGGTCTCCCGGTCGCGCGCGGGCAGCGCCAGCGACGTGATCGCGACCCGGTCGCCCACCCACACCGACGAGTCGCGGGTGAACAGCAGGTTCGGCAGCGGGTCGACGGCGAAGTCGATCGGGTGGTGCATCTTGCGCACCAGCGACGCGCCCTCGGCCGCGGGCAGCTCCTCGAACGTCATGCCGGTCATCAGCGCGCCGGCTAGCTGCTCCGGGCCGATCGAGGCCAGGTGCGAGCGCAGCGCGTCGGCCAGGTCGATGCCCAGCCGCCGTTCGTTGACCGCGCTGTGGATGCCCGCGATCCGGGCCCGGTCGTCGTGCAGCGCTTCGACCAGCAGGTCCGCCAGCAGCAGCACCTCGACGCCGCGCCCGCGCAGCAGCTCGGCGAACGCGTCGTGCTCCTCCTGCGCCCGGTCGACCCATGGCACGCCGTCGAACAGCAGCTGGTCGTTGTTGCGGGGGGTGAGCCGCTTGAGCTCGGCTCCCGGTCGGTGCAGCAGCACCGTGCGCAGGGGGCCGACTTCGCTGTCGACGCGCGGCGCGGGTGCCGCCTCGGTGTCGGTGGACGCGGTCTGGGCGATGTGCGCAGTCACGCCATCGAGCGTAACCCGAGACCGGTGGGATCAGCAGCTCGGCGGAGCCCTTTCCAGCGAACTCGATCGTACGACGACGCTGGAACGGCGATTCGTTGCACATATGCGGGGTATGACCGAACGAACGTTGCGTTGTCGGATGGACTACCGGTCCGTCGGGATGGTTGCGGGATGATCGTGTTCTACCGGGGGAGGACCCGTGGCGGAGATCCGCTTGTTCATCGACGCGCCGGGGCACACCGCCACGGCGACGACCCAGCTGCTCCAGGAGCTGGTCAGGGCCGCGAAGGTCGACGCGAGGCCCGCGCCGGCCGAGTCGCCGGAGGGGTCCAAGAGCGGCGCGGGCGCGACCATCGCGGAGCTGGTCCTCAACGGCGCGCTGCCCGCCGCGGTGGCCGCCGCCGTCGCGTCCGTGGTCACGGCGTTCGTGCAGCGCGGCAGCGCGCGCAAGGTGACGATCAAGTCCGGCGACGACCAGATCAGCGTTCAGGGCGTGGACGCGAAGACGCAGAAGGCGCTGGTGGAGGCGTGGCTGCGCGACCACGAGGGCGAGGGGTGAGGTGGGCCGGCACGCCCTCCTCGTCGCCACCGGCGAGTACGACGACGTCCGGCTGAGCCGGCTGCGCGCGCCCGAGCAGGACGTGGAACGGCTCGCCGCCGTGCTGGAGGACCCCGACGTCGGCGGGTTCACGACCGTGGAGGTGCTGCGGGACCGGACCGACCACGAGATCCGCCGCGCGGTCGAGGACGTCCTCGCGCCGCGCGAGCCCGACGACCTGGTGCTGCTGTACTTCTCGTGCCACGGCCTGACCACGCCCGCCCGCCGGCTGTACTTCGCCGCGGCGAACACCGTGCAGGACCGGCCCGCCGGCACCGCGATCCCGCGGTCGTTCCTCAACGAGCAGCTGGAGGACTGCCGGGCGTCCGGGCGGGTGCTGCTGCTGGACTGCTGCTTCAGCGGCGCGTTCGTGGAGGGCTTCAAGGCGGCCGGCACGTCGGTGTTGGACGACGTCGGCTCCGGCTACGTGGTGATGACCGCGTCCAACGCCTACGAGTACGCGTTCGAGCAGGACTCGCTGTCGCTGGACGCGCCGGTCGCGTCGCTGTTCACCGACGTGCTGATCGAGGGCCTGGCCGGCGGCGGCGCGGACCTCGACGGTGACGGCTGGGTCGACGTCGACGAGCTGTTCAAGTACGCGCAGGGCGAGGTGCGCCGCCGTCGTCCAGACCAGACGCCGCAGTACTTCGCGCACGGCTCGTCGCAGCCGTTGCGCATCGCGCGGGCCGGTGGGGCGGCGGGTCGTGCGGCTCGGGGGAGTGGGACTTCGGGTCGTGCGGTGCGGGGCACGGCGTCGTACACGTCCGGGCAACTGCTGGTGGCGCGCGGTTTCCGGGCCGCCGCCGAACCGGTGTGCCGGACGTTGGGGCCGATGGGCCGGCGGGCCGTGGTGTTCGTGGACCGGCGACCGGTGGAGCTGGGCGACGCGTCGGCCATCGTGGCCGCGTTCCAGCCCGACGACCCGCGCGACTCGCTCGGCGCCGGGTACGTGCGGGACCTGGTGCGCGAGGTGCGGCGCGAGGCCGGTGACGGTGCGGCGTCGACGGTGGCCGTGGCGCGCGGCGCGATCAGCGGGTTGGTCGAGGCAATGCGCGACGGGCACAACCCGGTGCGGCTGATGCGCGGCGTGACGGCCGCCGCCGCCCGTGCCGGCGAGCTGCTCGCGGACGCCGCGGTCGAGCTGGGGACGGCGGACGTGCCGGCGCTGGCCGTGGCCGCGGCGGGTGACGTGAAGGTCGGCAGGCTCGTCGGGCACGTGGTCGCGGTGACCGGGCGGCGTGGTCCGGTGCTGGTGGAGGAGGGCGTGGGGTTCGGCCTGGAGTACGAGATCGGCCGGGGCGTGCGCTTCGACGGCGGTTACGCGTCGAGCCTGTTCGTGACCGACGCCGTGCGGCAGGAAGCGGTGCTGGTGGACGCGCGGGTGGTGCTGGTGAGCGGGTTCCTGCCGGACGACGCGGGTGACGCGATCGCGCACGTGGCCGGCGATGGTGAAGGCGTGCTCGTGGTGTGCGAGGAGCTGTCGCACAGCGCGCTGACCGGGTTGCTGAAGCTCGGCGCGAGCCGACCGGTCCTCGCCGCCGTGACCGACCTGGACCGGCTGAACCGGATCCGGGACGTGGTCGGCGGCACCGTCCTCGACGTGGACCTGCTCGGGACGGCGGGGACGCGGTCGTTCGGGCGGGCGGGGAAGGTCGTCGCCACCGCGCGGGAGACCCTGGTCTACGACGGCCGTTCGCGGACCGGCGACCCGGCGAGCCTGATCCGGGCCGCCGCTTCCGACGTGCCGAAGGCGGAGCGCGCCGTGCGTGCCGTGCGCAGTGCCGCCCACGAGGGTGTGTTGCGCGGCGGCGGCGTCGGCCTGGCCGAGCTGGGCTCCCGCCTCGCCCTGGACGCCACCGGCACACCGGAGGAGGTCGCCGGCTGGCGTGCGTTCGCCGCCGCCCTGGCCGAACCGGCCCACCGCATCGCCGAGAACGCCGCGCTCGCCGTCACCGACCTGGACCCCGCCCTGCTCGACTCGGCCGGCGTGGCCCGCACCGTCATCACCTCCGCCGCCCGCACTGCCTCCCGCTTCCTCCTCGTGGGCTGACCCCCTCCCGCGTGTCCTACCTTCAGAACGCGCGTGTCCTACCTCCGGAACGCGAGAGTCCTACGTTCACGTCGCGAGAGTCCTACGTTCGGGACACCTGAGTTCAACGCTCAGCGTCAGCTCACCGCGGCGGGCACGATGACGGCCACCATGACCGCCGCCTGGACCTCCTCGATCGCCTTGCGCACGGCGGTCGCCGCCCAGTCGCCCTCGGAGATCGTCTTCAGGCGCTTGCGCACCTCCGCGCGCGGCAGCCCGGCGAACACCTTCCGGTCGTGACCGACGGCCTTGACCAGCGCGCACAGCGCCGCCGTGCGCGGATCCACCGGCCCGTCGGACGTGACCGCCGCCGTCATCCGCGCCCTGGCGTCGGTCTCCGCCTCCGGCTGCACGCCGTCCGGCGCGGGGAACCGGGTGCGCGGGAACACCAGCAGCACCCGGTCCTCCTCACGCCGCAGCACGCCACCGGCCACCAGGCCGTCCAGCACCTGCTCGGTCAGCTTCTTGCTGAGCTTGTCGACCCAGTGCGCGGGCTTGCGCGGCTTGTCACCGGCGATCCTGGCCAACGCCTGGTCGAGCACGGGGTGACCGACCGGCGTCGGGTCCAGGACGGTGACCTTCTTGTCGGCCACGTCGATCCGCTCGGCCAGCGCCAGCTCGACCAGCAGCGCGCCCGCCAGGCCGTACCCGAGCGCAGGTTGGCCCAGCCTGCGCGCGCCGTCGTCATCGTCGTGGACCAGCAGCGCCAGCTCGTCGGCCAAGGTCAAGGTCAAGGTCAAGTCGGTCATCTCCACCCTCGCTTCCTGCGGTGAACCGCACGCGGCGAGGTCGTACCGGCCGGTGCGGTGACGCACATGAGGTTCCCCCTCGTCGGGGCTCCATGCTCTCGCCGCGCCCGCCCGCCCGCGTCCTTCCCGGGGCCGAACGCGGCGTCCTCCGCGAGGAGGACGTGCGCTCACGGCAACCAGGACACGTGACCGCGCAACGCCGTGTAGCCGACGAACGCGACCACGTCGAGCAACGCGTGCGCGACGACCAGCACCCACAGCCGGTTCGTGCGCTGCCACACCTTGCCGAACACCAGGCCCATCACGACGTTGCCGATGAACCCGCCGAACCCCTGGTACAGGTGGTACGAGCCGCGCAGCACCGCGCTGGCCAGCAACGCCGTGTTGTCCCGCCACCCGAGCTGCCGCAGCCGGGTGATGAAGTACCCGACGACCAGCACCTCCTCCGCCCACGCGTTGCCCGCCGCCGACAGCACGAGCACCACGCTGCGCCACCACGACTGGTCCAACGTGGACGGCAGCACGGCCAGGTTCAGCCCCAGGTTCCACGCCACCAGGTAGAACACCAGACCGGGGATGCCGATCACGGCGGCCAGCCCGAGGCTGCCCAGCACGTCCGGCCCGATCCGGGTCCGGTCCAGGCCCAGCGCGCGCAGCTTGATGCCGCCCTGCCACAGCAGGTACAGCCCGAGCCCGCCCCACGCCGCGAGCTGCACCACGCTCAGCAGCTGCGCGATCAGGTCCAGCAGGTCGAACCGCGCCTGCGGGACGTTGATCGCGACCTTCTGCTCGTTGAGCGGCACCGGGTCGAGCAGGCTGTCGAGCAACCGCACCAGGCTCCGCACCCCGGACAGACCGAGCGTCACGGCGAAGACGAGCAGCAGTTCCCACCGGTAGCCGCGACGCGCACGGTCGTCGAGGGCTTGGGCTTCGATCACACCCATACGCTAACCGCGGCCCCTAGCGGCGTTGTGCGAGGAACGGGCAGCCCATCAGGCGGCGCAGCTCCGCCGCCAGCTCCTGCGCCGTCCCCACCGGGTGGGAGAACGCGATCCGCACGTCGTGGTCCTCGTCCGCCATCTCCACCCGCAGCCGCAGGCCGAAGCGGTCCAGGCCCAGCGGGCGGACGTGACCGCCCTTCAGGTCGTCCGGCAGGTGCCGGCCGAGCAGGCCGACGACGTCCCGGTGCGACAGCTCCAGGTGCCGCAACCAGTGGTCCTCGTGCGCGGCGAACGGGTCCGGCTCCGCCTGCGCGAACAGCTCCGGCCGCAGGGACGTGGTGCCCTCGGCGTCGGCCACCACCAGCGACGCGGGCGACAGCCTGAGCGCGGACGCGCCGTGCCCGACGTCGAGCAGCCTCGGGTCCGGGCGTGACTCAGCGACCTGGAGGCTCGCCTCCCGGGCCTCCTCGACGGACAACGTGCGCAGCCAGCCGGTGATCCACAGCAGGCCGCGGACCGGCTCGCGCAGCTGCACCGGCGCCTGGTCGGCGACCTCCAGCATCGCGGTCAGCTCGGTCCGGCGGGCCGCCTCGACCAGCGGGTGCTCGTCGGGCAGCACGATCGTCGTGTCACCGTCCGGGTGAACGTGGTGCAGCACCGGGGTGATCCGGTTCTCCGTGCCGCCGGACGGCATCAGTGCCGCGCGCCCGACCCGGGCGGCGATGGTGCGAGCCCGCTCCGCCGGATGCGGTGCCGGCGGTCGACGTGTCTCGTTCAACCGCTCACCTCCCAACTTAGGGCAGCCTAACTTGGAGGAGGCCCGTGGCGGTAGTCCCACGACCGGCTTACTGCCGCCGGCCCGGCGCGGGAATCGTTCCCGCAGGTTAGGGGGTCCGCCCGGGAGGTGCCCAGCAGGGTGTCCGGCGTGTCTCGGCGGGTTGCGCGACTCGTCGTCGCCTCGGTGTTGCCTCGGTGTCACTCGGTGGCCGGCGGACGCGGATCGGTCCGGTTGGGCGATTCGGCGGGCCGCGCGTCCGTCGTAACCTGGGCTCGCCTGGCGGAGGTGGCTCGTGGTCGTGCCCGACAAGCCGTCCACCCGGGGGGCGGCTCTCGATGACCTGTGGACGCGGTACTGCCTGGAGATCGCGAGCCGGCGGGCGTTCGGCTGGGTCGTGGTCGGCGCGCTGGCCTTCGTGCTGCAACTCGCGCTGATCCTCGTGTTCGCGGTGTCCTCGGCGCTGCCGCTCCTGCTGCTGCTGTTCTCCGTGCTCGTCCTCGGGTTCGGCCTCACCCGGCGGCAGCCGTTCACCAGCGTCATGGGCGACCACACGTGGGTCTACGTGCGCGTCCACTGGCGCGCGGGGCTGCTCGTGGTGCGCGGACCCCGACCCCTCGTGCTCGACGTCAGCGCCGGACCTCTCGCCCGCGGGCGGATCAACCGGCACCGGCGGGCGTGGGTCGTGGCACCCGACCGCGGCGGCAACACCGTGGTGACGTTCCGCGGCGTGCCGAAGCTCTTCCCGGCGAAGGTCGTGCGCCGCTGAGTTTCGCTGATCATCTAATCGGATACCCCCCGGACGGGACTTCTGGTTTCCTGGGAGCAGTGGTGGGCGAAACTTGGGTGGACAAGTGCCTGACTAGCGCGGATCGCCGCGCCGTCGGGTTCATCGCGCTTGCGCTGTTCGCGATGCTGACCCTCTGGGTCGTCTCGGAGTGGGTCGGCTCGCGCTGGGTGTTCCTGCTCACGCCGCTGTGCGTGGAGTTCGCCGTGCCGGGACTGCGGCACTTCTTCTCCCGCCGAAGCCTCCGCCGACTGCTCGACACCTACCCGCGGCACGCCGTGTCGGTGCACTTCGTGCCGGGGCGCACGCGAGTCGGCCGGCAGACGTACCTGGAGACCGCGGGCTCCGACCGCACGTTCCTGCGGCTGGCCGAGATCCCCGAGCGGGTGCGCGAGAACATCCGCCGCGGCGGACGCGTCTGGCTGGCCGGGCCGGACCCGCGCGGCCGGGCCGCGGTGCTGACCCGGGGCGCTCCGTTCATGACCCTCGGCCGGGTCGTGATCCGCTGAGGCCGTTCTCCGGCATGTAGGTGGCTCGGCGGTTCAGCGGCCCACCGGGATGCCGCTCTGCTCGGCCCACGCGCCGACGTCCTCCCGCCGCAACGCCGTCGCCAGCAGGTCCGGGAACCGGTCTGGCGTGCAGGCGAACGCGGGCGCACCCAGCTCCGACAACTGCGCCGCCAGCTCGTGGTCGTAAGCGGGCGTGCCGCTGTCCGACAGGGCGAGCAGCACGACGACCGTCACCCCGCTCTGCACCAGCTCCCGCACCCGCCGCTGCAACTCCCGCGCCACACCCCCCTCGTACAGGTCGCTGATCAGCACCATCACCGTGTCCGTCGGGCGGCGGACCAGCGACTGGCCGTACGCCACGGCGCGGTTGATGTCCGTGCCGCCGCCGAGCTGGGTGGAGAACAGCAGGTCGACCGGGTCCTTCAGCTGCTCGGTCAGGTCGACCACCTCGGTGTCGAACACGACCAGCTTCGTGTCGACCGCCTTCAACGACGCCAACGACGCGCCGAGGACGGCGGAGTAGACGACCGACTCGGCCATCGAGCCGGACTGGTCGACGAGCAGGACGACGTCCCGCAGCGAGGCCTGGCGGCTGCGACGGCTGTTGCCGACCAGGTCCTGCACGATCACCGTGCCCTGGTCGGGCTGGTAGTGGCGCAGGTTCTTGCGGATCGTGCGGTTCCAGTCCACATCGGACAGTCGCGGCCGGCTCGTGCGGCGGGACCGGTCGATCGCGCCGTGCACGGCGGCCAGGAGGCGGTCGGCCAGCTTGCGCTCGATGTCCTCCACGACCTTGCGGACGACGGCGCGGGCGGTCTCGCGGGTCCGTTCGGGGATGGCGTGCGACAGCGAGACCAACGTGCCGACCAGGCTCACGTCCGGTTCGACGCTCGACAGCAGTTCCGGCTCCAGCAGCAGTTGGCGCAGCCCCAACCGTTCGACGGCGTCCCTCTGCATGACCTGCACGACCGAACTCGGGAAGTACGTGCGGACGTCGCCCAACCACCGGTGCAGGACGGGCGACGACCCACCCAACCCGGCACTCCGCTTCCCCCCGGCGTCGACCGGATCCCCACCGCCGCCGTACAACCCGGTCAGCGCGGCATCCCGCCGCTGGTCATCCTCCCCGAGCGGTCCGAGATCCCCGGCCGCCCCACCCAACAACAACCGCCACCGCCGCTGCCTCTCGACCGCGCTGTCCTGCGTCACCCCGACCACCCGCCCCTCTCCGACCAGCCAGACCCTCTGTCACACCATCGGGTGATCATGACCCGAATATGTACGGAAACGCTGTTACCGCTCCTCGGTTAAAACCATGAGGAGCCCCGACCAACCACGACCTACGTCCCCCCCGCCGATCCCACCCGACTCCGCCCCTCGCCCCGCCCTGCCTCCCGGTCCCCGCTCTGCGCCCCGGCCTTGCCCCTGGGCCCGCCCTGCCTCCCGGCCTTGCGGCCTTGCCCCTCGGCCCGCCCTGCCTCCCGGCCTTGCGGCCCTGCCCCTCGGCCCGCCCTGGCCCTCCGGCCGCCGCCGTCCTGCTCTCCCGGCCCGCCGTCCTGCTCCCACGGCCTGCGGCCCCCCGCCCTGCTCCCGGCCCGCCCGTTGGCTGCCCAGCCCCCGGCCGCATCCCTGCCCCCGGCCCGCCGCCCTGCTCCCAACTCGCTCCCAGCCCCCGCTCTGCGCTCCCACCGCCCTGAGCTGCGGCTCTCGCCGCCGCCAGCACCACCCCGGGCCCGGTCGAGCGCGGGGGAGGGTGTCGCGAGTGGCCGCACGCGGAGCGGGGTCATGCGTGGGCCGCCAGCAGATCGCGCACGTGCTCGGCCAGCCGGGCGGCGAGGTCTTCGTCCCAGTCGCCCGACGCCACCGCCCCACCCGCCGCGGTGCCGCGGACCCGGTCGCCCAGCATCCGGCGCTCGGCCGGGCTGAACTCGCCCACGGCGCGGCGCAGGAGCGGCAGGGCGGCCGCGAAATCGGCCCCTGACAGGCCGGTCAGCCACTCGTCCACCACGCCGAACAGACGCGGGTCGGCGGTGAGCAGGGCGGCCGATCCGCGCAGGAAGCCCGCCACGAAGGCCGTCGCCCCGGACGCCAGCGACACCGCCCGGTGCAGGCGGGCGGCCACCTCGTCCGAGTCCAACGCGCCCGTCTCCCACAGCAGCCGCGTGGCGCGACCGGTCGGCAGGCCGTGCGCGTCGGGCATGGCGACCAGCGACTTCAGCGCCCGCTGCCAGGTGTCCCGGTGCTCTTCGTCGGCGGCCAGGCGGACCGCGTCGTCCGCACCCTCGACCGCCCTGACCGCGCGTTCCGCCGTGTCCTCGTCCACCCCGCGGCACGCCAGGGGCAGACCGACGGCACCGCGCGCCAACAACCCGTGCAGCGCCACGCGCAGCAGTTCCGGGTCCGTGCCGCGCACCGAGCCGTAGCGGACGGTGGTGGCCAGGTCCGGCAGCGCGGCCAGGAGCTCCAGCGCGTCCGTGGCGGCCGCGGCGCAGCGGTCGAGGGCCTGGCGGGACGCGGCGACGGCCTCGGGGATCTCGCACCCCACCGACCGGCTCAGGGTCTCGGCCGCGTCGACCACGCGGGTGGCCGCCGACGCACGCGTCATCAGCACCGTGCGCGCCGCCGCCTCGACCGTCGTGCCGTGCCGGGCCGCCACCGCCAGCGCCACCGCGAACTCCGGCCGCCACAGCAACTGCCACGCCTCGGCGAACGTGCCCAGCGTGCGGGTCGCGTCCGGCGTGCCCCACGGCACGTCCAGGACCTCCAAGCGCCGCAACAACTTCGACCGCTCGCGATCGGTGTCCTTGCGCAGGTCCAAGCGGATCGGCTTGACGGCCGCACCCGGTGGCAGGCGGAGGCGGCGCTGGAGCCGCGCCAGGTCCGCGGCCAGCGGCGACGTCGGCACCTCGTCGCCCACCTCGCCCAACCGCTCACCGACGACCAACTGCTCGTGCACCAGGCGCAGCGGGGTGGCGTCACCGCCGCACAACACCGCCAGCGACGCCTCCATCACCTCCGACAACCCCGGCGACGGCCGACCCCGCATCGCGGCCAACGCGTCCGCCAGCCGCACGGCCTCCACCGCGCTCGCCGTCGACGCGGGCAGGTCCTCCGCCCGCAGCACCGCGCACGCCTTCGCGAACCACCGAGGCACCGCGTCACCGCGCTCGGCGCACTCCCACAAGTGCGCGTACCAACCGGGTGAGTCGACACCCGCGCCGTAACCGGACGACGACGCCAGCCGGCCGTGGCTCCACGGCACCCACGTGCCCGAGACCTTCCTGCGCGGCAACCCCTTCAACGCCGCGGCGTCGACCGACGCGGGCGGCAGGGTGCGCAGCGCGGGCACGTGCCACGCCCCGGCGACCACCGCGACCGGCCCCTCGACGTCCTTCAACGCCTGCCGCACGTTCTGCCGCATCGCGGCCTCCCGGCGCAACGTGCGGGCGTCCACCTGATCGGCGAACTCCTCCCGCAGCGCGCCCATCGCCTCCGCGACCGCCTCCGCCAGGTCACGCGGGTCGGTGTGGTGCTCGACCACGTCCTCCCACCAGCGCTCCGGGTCGTCGAAACCGGCCGCCTCCGCCAGCGTGCCCAACGGGTCGAGCGCGGGTTTCGGCTGGTCCGAGCCGTCGGACTCGCTGGTCGTGTCGTCCAGGGACGCCGCGGCCGGCAGGTCGAAGAACCGGACCGGGACGTCGTTCGCGTGCGCCCACCTCATCGCCCGCCACTCCGGCGAGAACTCCGCGAACGGCCAGAACGCGGCCCGCGCCGGCTCCGCCTCGTCGTGCAGCAGCAACGCCACCGGCGGCGTCAGGTCCGGCACGTGCCGCAGCAGCGCGTCACCCTCCGGTGGTCCCTCGATCAGCACCACCTCGGGCCGCACGGCCGCCAACGCCGCCTCGACCATGCGCGCCGAACCCGGACCGTGGTGACGGATGCCGAGCAGCGTCACCCGCTCCGGCAACGGCTGTTCCCGCACCATCAGCCCACCATGTCCTGACAGGCCCGGTACAGGTCGCGCCACTCGGCACGCTCCTTCACCACCGCCTCCAGGTACTCCTGCCACGCCGCCGCGTCGGACACGCGGTCCTTCACCACCGCGCCCAGCAGCCCGGACGCCAGCTCGTCCGCCGTGATCGTGCCGTCACCGAAGTGCCCGGCCAGCGCCATGCCGCTGGTCACCACGGAGATCGCCTCGGCCGTGGACAGGCTGCCGCTCGGCTTCTTCAGCTGCGTGCGACCGTCCACCGTGGACCCGTTGCGCAGCTCGCGGAAGATCCGCACCACCCGGCGCACCTCCTCCAACGCGGGCGGCTCGGCGGGCAGCTGCAACGCGCGACCGAGCTGCGCGGCGCGCGCGGACACGATCTCCACCTCGTCGTCCTCGGTCGCGGGCGGCGGCAGCACGACCGTGTTGAAGCGACGGGCGAGCGCGGACGACATCTGGTTCACGCCCCGGTCGCGGTCGTTCGCGGTGGCGATCACGGTGAACCCCGGCACGGCCTGCACCTGGATGCCCAGCTCCGGCACCGGCAACGTCTTCTCGGACAGGATCGTGATGAACGAGTCCTGCACCTCGGCGGGCATCCGGGTCAGCTCCTCGACCCGGACCACCGCGCCCTCGCGCATCCCCGTCATCACCGGGCTCGCCACCAACGCCGCCTCGGACGGACCTTCCGCGATCAGCCGCGCGTAGTTCCAGCCGTAGCGGACCTGGTCCTCGCCGGTGCCCGCGGTGCCCTGCACGACCAGCATCGAGTTCCCGCTCACCGCCGCCGCGATGTGCTCGGACAGCCACGACTTCGCCGTGCCCGGCACGCCGACCAGCAACAACGCCCGGTCGGTGACCAGGGTGCCGACGGCGACCTCGACCAGCCGCCGGTCCCCGACGTACTTCGGCGTGATCACCGTGCCGTCCGGGAGCCTGCCGCCGAGCACGTAGGTGACCACCGCCTGGGGCGACATCCGCCACCGCGGCGGGCGGGGCCGGTCGTCCGCCGCCGCCACGGCCGCGAGCTCGGCGGCGTACTGCTGTTCCGCGGCGGGCCGCAGCACGGTTTCGGTGGTCACTGGCTTTCCTCCCGGTGGTTGAACGCCTCGTGGTCTGACGCTTGGTGGTCTGACGCTTGGTGGTCGGGCGCGTCGCCGCTGAACGCCTCGCGCAGCTGCATCCGCAGGCGCAGGACGTCCAGCTCGACGGTGTGCTCGGGCCAGCGCTCGGTGATGCGGGCCCAGTTCGCGCCGAGCACCTCGGCATCGCCCCTGGCCAGCAGCACCGCGGGCGGTCGGCCGGCACGCCACCTCGGGTCGCGCATGGCGGCGTAGCGGTCGAGCAGGTCCGCGGTGGCCTGCGCGCTCCACGGGCCGGGCAACTGCGAACAGGCGTGGTCGAGCAGGTCGTAGTTCCACTGGCGCGACACCTCGACCACGGTGCGCGCGGCCAGGTCGGCGGGCAACCCGCCGAGCATCTCCAGCTGCTCCATGCCGGTCAGCGACCGGGTCGCCGCGACCGCCCACGGCCGCGCGTCGTCGGCCAGCTTGAGGTTCTGCGCGACGCCGCGCAGCAGCGAACTCGCCCACGGGCCACGGGCCAGCTCGGCCGCCGCGCCCGCGTCGTCGGTGCCGAGGCGGCCGGTCCAGTGCTGCGGCGGGACGCTCGCCGCCGCACCCCGGATGCGTCCCGCGACACCGGCCTCGGACCCGTCCTTCATCAGGTCACGGGCCTCGTCGGGCTCGGGCGCGGTCTCGGCCCACAGCTCGTCGGTCTGCACGTCGAACCCGTCGTTGGTCAGCCACAGGCCGCGGTGCAGGCGTTCGGCGGCGCGTTCGGCCAGCGCCGACGTGGGCAGCGTGCGCAGCAGGCGCAATGCCTCGTCGTGCACGCCGATCGCGCGGTCGTCCAACGCGTGTTCGAGGAGCGGTTCGTCGGCCGGCCCGAGGTTCGCCTCCAGTGCGCTGACCAGCACCTGACGGTCGGTGGCGCGGCGCTGGACGTCGAACTGGGCGGCCAGGAAATCCCGCGTCCTGGCGGGATCCTGGTTGCGGGCGCGGCGCAGGGCGGCGAGGCGGGACGTGCCGGGCAGGTCGAGGGCCTGGTCGAGGTCGACCTCCTCGGTGGTCGTGCCGGTCGCGGCCCAGGTCCAGCCCGGCCGGATGCCCGCCAACCACCGGCCGCGGGCACCGAGGACGGCGGACACGGCCGGACGCAGGCCGGGGTGCGCGGTGCCCAGGCCCAGCAGGGCGGGCAGTTCGCGGTGGTCGGCCACGACGCCGGCCGCCTTGGCCATGCCGCACCACTCCGTCAGCAGCACCTGGTCGTCCAGGGCCAGGATCTGCGCCAGCACGGACCTCGCGGCCCGGTGCGCGCGCACGTCGGCGGACCCGGGGGCGGGTGGCAGCAGCGGTGCGTCCACCGACGGCGGTAGCTGCGCGCCGTGCGCGGCCACGCCCAAGGCGGCCACCCGGTCCAGCAGGGCGGCCGGTGTGGTGCCCGAGCGGTGTGCACCCACCAGGGCCGCCTGCACGGCCTCGTCCCATTCGGCGTGGAGGGTCACGCTCGACCACCCCGGCCACGTCCGTTGGTGCGACCGGCCCGGATGTCCCGACGATCCCGGCCGGCCGCGACGACCCGGTGAGACCGGTGGGCCGCGACGACTTGGTGAGACCGGTGGGCCGGGCTGGGTCGGAGACCGCGGTCGGCCGAGGCGATCCGATCAGCCCGGTCGGCCGGGGCGATCAGGCGGTTCAGGTTGGCCGGGCTGGTCCGGCGATCCCGGTCGGTCGGGACGGTGGGGCGACTGCGGTCGGTCGGGCTGCCGGCACTGGCTCGGGCGGTCCGGTGGGGACGGTCGGGCTCGCCCGGTCCACCGCTGAGCCTGACCGGCTCGTCGTGTCCGCCGGGCGTGGCGGGGGTGTTGGTCGGGGCGGGTTGGTGGGTCGCGGTTCCTCGTTTGCAACCGAGGTGCGGTAACGGTGTTTCCGTACATTCTCGGGCCATGATCACCCGATCGTGTGGCCGGAGCCGTTGCCGCAGGAGCCGGAGGCTCGCCCGCCGCCTTGCCTGGATGATCATCCCACCACCTCCGGGGTTCCGCCTGGCGTGGCCACGGCACCCAGGCGCAGCTCACGGCCGTTCCACAAGCCCCACGCGTCGAACGGACCCCCGCCCGTCACGGCCAGCGCCTGGTCCAGCGCCAGGTCCCCCCGGACCCGCACGCCGTGACCCGCACCGTCGACCAGCCGCGCGGTGTCCTCGGTGACCCGCACCGACGCGCACCCCAGCGGGTGCAGGCGCTGCCACGGGTCGGCCTTCAGGTACTCCTCCAGCCCGGCCAGCGCCTCCCGCCACGACCCGGGCGCCGGCACCGGCGACGGCTGCCGCTCCGCCAGCACCTCACCCACCGCCACCCGGTGCGGCGGCACGCCGGGATAGGGGTGCAGCACCCCCTGGACCAGCACCCCGTGCGTCAACGGCGGCACCGGACGGGCGCCGCCCCCGGCGTGCCGCACCGCCACCACCCACCCGTGCGCACGCCCCCACGCCCACTGCCGCACGGTCCGCACCAGGCCGTCGTCGGACTCCAGCTTCAGCAACGGCACCCAGTCGTCCGACCACCCCGGACCGCCGCGCACCTCCTCCTCGGCCACGGAGAACCCCAACCGGCGGCGCACCACCGGATCGGGCGACTCCGCCAACCGGGCCAAGAGGTGCAGCCCGCCCAACCGGTCGGCCGCGTCGTGCGCCCAGTCCGGCCCGCCGGCCGCGACGATGCCGCGCACCTCGTCCACCGCCGACGCCAACCCCTTGGCCTGCGCGTCGACCATCCGGGCCTGGATCGAGTGCCACCACGCCGCGTCCCGCGCGGGCAGCCCCGCCAGCCCCGCACCGGCCACGTCGGCCAGCCAGTCGGTCAGCCCGGCCACGCCGGCGCGCACCGCGCTCTCCCTGGCCGAGGCCGTCTTCTCCTTGGCCCTGGCCCTCCGCTGCGCCGCCTCCGGCGAGTCGACCGGGGCGGGGGCAGCGGCGGCGCGGTGGCGGCGGGTCAGCCACTCGTCCACCCAGTCGGGCGGTTCCGCCGCGGGCAGCGGCTCGCGCGCGTCGCGCAGCTGCAACGCCAGCGCGTGCTTGCACGGGAACTTGCGGGACGGGCACGAGCACTTCGTCGCGCGGTCACCCAGGTCGACGCACACCTGGTACGGGTTCTTGCCGCTGCCCTTGCACAGGCCCCACAGGGCCGTGTCGCTGCGACCCGTCCCCTGCCACCCGGAGGACCCCGCCAGCCGGGTGGCGCTGCTCGCCACCTGGCCGTCCGGGGCCTGCTCCAGAAGCGCTCGTGCGTCCATGCCGGCAGACGTTAGGGCCAGGCACCGACAAAAAGTCGATCAATCCAGGTCAGGACCCCGACGTGCCCACGACCAGGCGTACTTCGGGTCCTCGGTCGCCAGCGCGGCCTCGCCCAGGTCCAGCGGTCGGAAGGTGTCCACCATGACCGCGGTCTCGTCGAACCGCTCCACGCCCAGCGACGCCTCGACCGCGCCCGGCTGGGGTCCGTGCGTGCAGCCCGACGGGTGCAGCGACAGCGAGCCGAGGCCGATGCCGGAGCCCTTGCGCGCCTCGTAGTTGCCGCCGACGTAGAACATCAGCTCGTCCGAGTCCACGTTCGCGTGGTTGTACGGCACCGGGACTGCCAGCGGGTGGTAGTCGACCTTGCGCGGCACGAACGAGCACACCACGAAGTTCGGCCCCTCGAACGTCTGGTGCACGGGCGGCGGCTGGTGCACGCGGCCCGTGATCGGCTCGAAGTCGCGGATGTTGAACGCCCACGGGTACAGGCAGCCGTCCCAGCCGACGACGTCGAACGGGTGATTGGCGTAGGTGAACCGGGTGAGGCCGGCGCGGTGCCGCACGAGCACGTCCACGTCCTCGCCGTCGACCACCAACGGCTCCACCGGCCCGCGCAGGTCGCGCTCGCAGTACGGCGAGTGCTCCAGGAACTGCCCCTTCGACGACAGGTACCGCTTCGGCGGTCCGATGTGACCGGTCGCCTCCAGCACCAGGATGTCCATCGGTTCGGACGGCACCACGCGGTAGGTGCAGGACGTCGGTAGCACCACGTAATCGCCCTCACCGACGGGCAGCGCGCCGTAGATCGTCTCCACGACGCCCTCGCCGGACCGCACGTACAGCAGCTCGTCGCCGGCCGCGTTGCGGTACAGCGGGCTGGGCGCGGTGGCGGTCACGAAGCCGATGACCACATCGGAGTTGCCGAGCAGCGTCCGCCTGCCGGTGACCGCGTCCGTGTCGGAGTCCCAGGTCAGGGCGGGTGTCCTGAAGTGCCGCGGCTTGAGCGGGAGGTTCGGCGCCAGCGCGCCGCGGGTCTCCTCCACGGTGACCGCGTCGACGATCGCGGTCGGCAGGTGGCGGTGGTAGAGCAGCGCCGAATCGGCTGAGAAGCCCTCGACCCCCATGAGCTCTTCCGCGTACAGCCCGCCCTCCGGTGTGCGGAACTGCGTGTGGCGCTTTCGGGGGATCTCACCCACCTGGCGGTAGTACGCCATGGTTCACTCCGGGCGTTCGATAGTCGGACATCTTTGTTCATTGACCGGTACGCCACTAGCGTGTCAGCCGTGTCAAGCGCCTTCGAACTCCGTGCGCCCGGTCCCCGCGGCACTCCGCCCCTGCTCGCGAGGCTTGTGGACGACGCGGCACTGTTCCCGCCGGGCAACGCGACCATGTCCGACGCGGTCCGCGGCCACCTCGACGCACGTACCGGGGAATGGGCCGGTGCGGTGGGGCTGTTCCTGTGCCCCGCGTCCCGACTGGCCGAGCTGATCACCGAGCTGATCAAGGTCAAGCCGGTGAAGCCGGTCGCCCTGTCGCTGGTCATCGACACGGGTCTGGGGGGTGTGCCCAAGGCCGTGTCGATCGTCGAGTCCCGCAGCGAGCTGCTGGCGCTGCGGATGGTCGAGATGCCCGCCCCGTCCGACGTGGACGAGGTGTGGCTCGAACGCGTCTCGGAGTTCGTGCCCGAGGACGTCATCAGGGTCGTCGAACCCCGGCGTGGCGGCGCCGAGTGGCTGGACGGCGTGCGCCGCGTCATCGAGCACGGCAGCTGGCCCAAGCTGCGCTGCGGCGGCGTGAGCAAGGAGAACTTCCCCAGCGTCGACGAGGTCGCGGACTTCCTGTCGGTGGTCAGCGGCGGCGGCGTGGCGTTCAAGGCGACGGCCGGCCTGCACCACGCGGTCCGGCGCACCGACGAGGCAACCGGGTTCACCCACCACGGCTTCCTCAACCTGCTCGTCGCCACCGCCCGGTCGCTGTCCGGGGGCGACGTGCGCGAGGCGCTGTCCAGCACGGACGCGGTCGCGCTGGGCGAGGAGGCCGCCGGGCTGTCCGACCAGGCCGCGCACGCCGTCCGCGGCGTGTTCGCCTCCTACGGGTCGTGCTCGCTGGACGAGCCGATCGCGGACCTCGAAGAGCTGGGTCTGCTGTGAGCTGGATCGAGGACCCCGCGTTCACCGCCGACGCGCCGTTCGGGCCGCAGACGCTGCCCTACGGCGTCGTGCCCGGCGGTGTCGCGGTCCGGGTGGGCGACCGGGCGCTGCTGCTGCGCGGGCTGGCTCTGGGGCAGCGCTTGAAGCCGTTGGTGGCCGAGGCGTCCCTGGACGCGCTGCTGGCGGCCGGGCGGCCGGCGTGGAGCGAGCTGCGGGCGCGGCTGGTCGAGATCGTGTCGGCCACGTCCGCGCCGCGCGGCGCCGAGCTGGTCGACCTGGGCGGCGCCGTGCTGCCGTTCACCGTGGCCGACTACGTGGACTTCTACTCGTCGCGCCACCACGCGGAGAACGTCGGCCGCATCTTCCGGCCCGACGGCCAGGCGCTGCTGCCGAACTGGACGCACCTGCCCGTCGGCTACCACGGCCGGGCCGGGACGGTCGTCGTGTCCGGCACGCCGGTCGTGCGGCCGCACGGGCAGCGGCAGTCGTCGACGGGTCCGGTGTTCGGGCCCACGGGACGGCTGGACATCGAGGCCGAGGTCGGGTTCGTGTGCGGCGGCCCCGTCGCGTCGCGGCTGACGCCGTCGCGGGCGGTCGACCACGTGTTCGGCGTGGCGCTGGTCAACGACTGGTCCGCGCGCGACATCCAGGCGTGGGAGTACCAGCCGCTCGGGCCGTTCCTGGGCAAGTCGTTCGCCACGTCGATCTCGGCGTGGATCACGCCGCTGGAGGCGTTCGCGGTGGCCCGCGTGTCCCCGCCGCCGCTGGGCAACGACGTGCTGCCGTACCTGGTCGAGGACCAGTCGTGGGGCCTCGACATCGACATCGAGGTCGAGTGGAACGGCACGGTGGTGTCCAGGCCGCCGTTCCGCGAGATGTCGTGGACGTTCGCCCAGCAACTCGCGCACCTGTCGGTGAACGGCGCTACCGTTCGGCCGGGCGACCTGATCGCGTCGGGCACCGTGTCCGGCCCGGCCCGCGGCGAGCGCGGCTCCTTCCTGGAGCTGAGCTGGGGCGGGAAGGAGCCGGTGGTGCTCGACGACGGCGAGCGGACCTTCCTGGAGGACGGCGACACGGTGCGGATCACCGCGACGGCCCCGGGCGAGAGCGGTTCGGTCGTCGGGCTGGCCGAGGTGGTCGGCACGGTCGCGCCCGCCGACGAGAGGTAGAGCGTGGTCAGACCCGATCCCCGCGGCCGGCTGCCGGCACCCGCGTCCAAGGAGAGCTCGTTGACCCTGGAGCGGGGCTTGGCCCTGCTCCAGGCGGTGGCCGACGCGGAGTCGGAGGCGCCGTCGATCAGCGAGCTGGCGGCGGCCATCGGCGCGTCGCGGGCCGCGGTGTACCGGCTGCTGGTGCCGTTGCAGTCGCGCGGGCTGGTGCGGCGCGAGGGGTCGAAGGTGCGGCTCGGGCTGGGCGTGCTGCGGCTGGCGTCGAACGTGCTGCCGCAGTTGCGGCTGGCCGCGCAGCCCGCGCTGCGGACGTTGGCGGAGGCCGTGGGCGCGACCGCGCACCTGACCGTGGCCGACGGCAGCGAGGCGCAGGCGGTGGCCGTGGTCGAGCCGTCGTGGACGGCCTACCACGTGGCGTACCGGGTCGGGTCGCGCCACCCGGTGCACCGGGGTGCGGCGGGCAAGGCCATCGGGCTGTCGCCGGAGGGGCGGCAGTGGGTCCACTCGACGGGCGAGCTCCAGCCGGGCGCGTTCGGGGTGGCGGCGCCGGTGCGCGGGGTGCCCGGCTTGCGGGCCAGCGTGGGCGTGGTGGCCCTGGAACGGCTAGACGGTGACGTGGTGGGGCCGCAGGTGGTGCGGGCGGCCCAGGAGGTGGCCGACGCGTTGCGCTGAGCGTCACTTGGTGGTTGACGGTGCCGGTGCCACCGCTGCCGCGCCCTTCCTGAGGCGCACCTGGTTGAGCATGCACCCCGCATCTCCGACGCTGGTCACGACCGGTTCCTCGAACGTGCCCCCGAGTGCGACGCCCGCGACGGTGCGTCCGGCGCAGCCAACCGGGATCCGTTCGCCGACCAGGACGCGTTGATCGTCGATGAAGTGGACCTCCACCCGGACCGGTGCGGTGATCGGCGCGCCGGTCGCCGGAGCGGTCGCCCAGATGAATGCCGCGACGGAGAGGGCGGTGACGACTCCGAGCCAGGGCAGACTCCGGATGAGCCGCCGGTATCGGCGTCGCACGTCGGCCAGGTTCACCGTGGCCGTGATGCGTTCGGTGATGTCCTCGACCAGGTGCAACCGCTGGGTCAGCCGCTCCTCGTCGCCGTCCACGTCGACGGAGTAGGAGGTGCTCCCGGCGGGATTCCCCACCAGGCTCGAGCCCAGCGTGGTGCTTCCTCTTTCCCGCAGTTCCACGAGTGCCACGAACATGGCGCGGTGGTGCCGGTAGAGCTTGTCCAGGTCGAGTTCCGCGGTCGGGGTCAGGAGCCCACGCCTGCCCTGGAGCTCCTCGTACGCCCAGTGTCTGTGCCAGACCTGCGGCTTGGTCGACGCGAGATGCGCGAGGCCGGTCAGGGTCCAGCCGGGCGGGATGAGAACCCGGGCCGCCAGGTAGAGGACCGCGCCGGTGCAGCCGAGCGCGAGGAACACCGCTGGCACCGAGCCGAGGAACCGGAGGAGGGTCAGCTCGTCGATCCGGCTGATCGCGTTCACCTGCACGCCGGCCAGCAGGACGGCGAGGATCGCGGCCGAGGCGCCTACGAGCCATCGTGCCGCGGACCGGATGGACTCGAGTTCCTGAGTCGATCCGCCCAGCCCGCCGCTGAAGCTCTGACCTGTGTCTTTGGCGTCCATGGGCCGTATCCCTTGACAACGGGAGGAGTTGTAATACAAAAATACTACAACCACCGTTCGTGGCGGTGGACGTGAGGAGTGGCGCATGAGACCGGCAGAACGCGGGAGCGGTACGGCTCCCTCGCGCAAGAGCGGTCCACGAGAACGTGAAGTGCCTGCGCTGGCACACCTGCTGCGGGTCCACCGGGCGATGATGACCACCCGGTCGCTCCGTTCCGACCGTCGAGAAGACGTGGCCGACTTAGCCCTACTGCGCCGAAGCGCTTCAGACAGCAGTGGACCACCGCGCCGGGCCGACGCGGGATGTCGACCGAAGCAGCGTGTTCCCGTCTTCATGGGTGGGCGAAGGCGTCAGTCCGGTCGTTCAACGCAGTGACTGCGTCCATTCCGCATGACGTGTCGACCACCTCCGACTAGCTTGTCGAAGTGTGACTGATCCCGGGGAGAAGCGATGAGGACGAGGACCGAGCTGGCGAACGTCAAGACCTACACCATGCGTGAGCTGAATCAGAGCACAGCTCAGGTATTGGACGAGATCAACGATTCGGATCAGCCGGCGATCATCACCAAGCATGGTCGCTTCATCGCTCTCATCACTCCACTGCGGGACGTCCGAGTCGAGGAACTGGTGCTCACCCACGGGACGATCGGCCAAGTACTGGACGAACGCGCTGCCGAGGAGAACCCGAAGGTGCTCTCCCCTGCCGAAGTGGCCCAGCAGATCGAGGACCGCAGAAATCGGTAGAGATCATCCTGACGGTGAGTAGGGCTGTTGGGCCGGACGGGTGGTCGCTTGGCGAATTGGGGGATACCCGATCGAGTGATCGAACACAATGTCGATCGTGTATGACGTGGAGTGGACTGATGCTGCGGCGGAAGACCTGTACTTGAAGGCTCCCTCGGATGTCGCAGAGGAACTCCTGGCCATCAGTCGGGACGCCCTGGATCTCCCACCGTCGCAGTATGGCGGTCCGCTCGGGGACAAGCGGTGGAGAAGAGGTGTCTCGCGACAGCGCCAAAAGGAACTCGACGCGGTCGCAGGCACGCTCCACGATCTCGACCGGTCAGGTCCGCAGGCGTGCGATTACATCCTCGTCTACCAGGAACGCGGAGTGCTGAAGTCGCGGTACCGCGTGCTCGCCGTGATCAGCAACGGCGAGCTCGCGGCTGCGGTGAACGAGTACCCGAATCTCGACACCCCGCCGTGGATTGACTGACTAGGCCGGGTGGACTTCGGGGCAGCCGTCCGCAGTGAGCACGGTCCTGCGCCCCGACAGGCGCGCTGCGCGGTTTCCACGTCGCGCTCGTCGAAGTCGCCGCGGAACGACGGTGGACTCCACGTGGGCGGACGGCAGGTCCGCGCCTCCTCGCGGGACGAACCCCGGCCGGTTCGCCATTCCCCCGACGAGCGGGAACCGGCCGGTGGTCCCCGGTCAGCCCGCGATCACCTGCCAGAGCGCGAACAGGGCGAACGCGGCGAAGACGAAGCCGCTCACCCGCTGGATCAGGTGGGTCGGGATGCGGGTCGCGATGCGGCGGCCCACCAGGACCGCGATCGCGGCGACGGTGGCCAGCGCCAGGAACGCGCCCAGGCCCACGAACACCGGGCTGGCGTAGCGGGCGGACAGGGCGGCCGTCGCCAGCTGCGAGGCGTCACCCCACTCGGCCGCGAACAGCACGCCGAACGACGTGAGCGCGGCCCGCAGGAACGTCACCCGACCGGGTCCGGAAGAGGCCTCGCCCGACTCGTCGCCGTCGGTCGAGAAACCCTCCTTGAGCAGCAGGAACGCGCCGACGGCGAACAGCACCGCGACGACGCCCGCGACCACCCGGTCGGGCAGCAGGGTGAGCACGCCGCCGAACGTGGCGGCCACGACGCACTGGACGGCGAACGCCGCCGTGACGCCCGCGAACACCGGCCACGCCCGGTACCGGGTGGTGAGCACGAGGGTGGCGACCATGGTCTTGTCCGGCAGCTCGGCCAGGAAGACGATCGCGAAAGCCGTCACCAGGGCGACGAGTTCGGGTGCCACGGGTACCTCCGACGTCCGATGTGAACCCGGACGGAGGCAGCACGACCCCGACCGGGCGTGGTGCACTGCCCGGCCGGAGGTCTCGTTCGCCCGCTCGTGGTGAAGCGGGTGAGGGACCGGGTCCGCACGCGGCGGACCAGTGTGTCGATCCTCTCGCCCCGGTCGTGGTGACCCGGGGGAACTACTCCCCTCTGGCGTCCCCACGATACCCCGGACGGGCGCACGACCCCCACGTGACGGTGCGCACGGGACCTAGGTCCCGGTCCGGGAGGGACCGTCGTACCTGAGGAACGCCCCTGGTCCCGGCCTACGTTCGTCCCGTGGACGTACTCGACCTGGCGCGGTGGCAGTTCGGCATCACCACCGTCTACCACTTCCTGATGGTGCCGCTGACCATCGGGCTCTCCCTGCTGGTGGCGGGGATGCAGACCGCGTGGGTGCGCACGGGTGACCGCAAGTACCTGGCGATGACCAAGTTCTGGGGCAAGCTGCTGCTGATCAACTTCGCCATGGGCGTGGTGACCGGCATCGTGCAGGAGTTCCAGTTCGGCATGACCTGGAGCGCCTACTCCCGGTTCGTCGGGGACGTGTTCGGCGCACCGCTGGCCATGGAGGGCCTGGTCGCGTTCTTCGTCGAGTCGACGTTCCTGGGGCTGTGGATCTTCGGCTGGGACCGCCTGCCGAAGAAGGTCCACCTGGCCTGCGCGTGGGCGTTCTCGCTGGCCTCGATCGGTTCGGCGTACTTCATCCTGGCCGCGAACTCGTGGATGCAGCACCCCGTCGGGGTGGAGCTGGTGGACGGGCGACCGCGGCTGACGTCGATCTGGGCGGTGCTGGGCAACAACACCGTGCTGGCCGCGTTCCCGCACACGGTCTTCGGCGCGTTCGCCGTCGCGGCGGCGTTCCTGGTGGGCATCGCGGCGTGGCACCTGTGGCGGCGCGGGGCCGACCGGCGACGCGACGACGACGGTCCGGTGTGGCGGGCGTCGGTGAAGCTCGGCACGTGGGTGGGCGTCGTGGCGTTCACCGGGCTCGCGATCAGCGGCGACTTCCAGGGCAAGCTGATGTTCGAGCAGCAGCCGATGAAGATGGCGGCGGCCGAGGCGCTGTGCCACACCGAGGCGCCCGCGTCGTTCTCGGTGTTCGCGATCGGGGACGTGTCGCGGCAGGACTGCGAGGACGTCAAGAGCATCACGGTGCCCGCGCTGCTGTCGTTCCTGGCGCACAACGACTTCACCACCGAGGTCAAGGGCATCGAGGACCTCGTGCCGCTGTACCAGGAGAAGTACGGCACGAACTACCCGGTCGACCCGCGGCTGGGTGAGCTGTCGGGGCAGCCGATCGACTACGTGCCGAACCTGCCGGTGACGTACTGGGGTTTCCGGCTGATGATCGGGTTCGGCGCGATCTCGGCGGGCGTGGGGCTGCTGGTCCTCTGGCTCACCCGCGGCGGTCGGGTGCCGCGCGGGCGGTGGTTCCGGTGGCTCGCGCTGGGGAGCATCGCGACGCCGTTCCTGGCCAACAGCATGGGCTGGATCTTCACCGAGATGGGTCGGCAGCCGTTCGTGGTGGTGCCGAACCCGAGCGGGGTGGACGGGGTGTGGATGTTCACCGCGCGTGCCGTGTCGTCGTCGACACCGGGGGAGGTGTTGACGTCGCTGATCACCTTGACGCTGGTCTACGGGGTGCTGGCCGTCGTCGAGGTGTTCCTGGTCCGGCGGTACGTCCGCGCTGGAGTCGCGGGCGTGCTGCCGGACCGGAAACCCGATGAGGACAACGAGAAGCGCGACGACGTCCTGTCGTTCGCGTACTGAGGGGAACGGGTCGTGGAGACGCTCTGGTTCTGCGTGATCGCCCTGCTGTGGCTGGGCTACCTGTTCCTGGAGGGCTTCGACTTCGGCGTCGGGATGCTGCTCCCGGTGCTGGGGCGGTCGGAGCGCGAGCGGCGGGTGCTGATCAACACGATCGGACCGGTGTGGGACGGCAACGAGGTGTGGTTGCTGGTGGCGGGCGGTGCCACGTTCGCCGCGTTCCCCGACTGGTACGCGTCGCTGTTCAGCTCCGCGTACCTGCCGCTGGTGCTGTTCCTGGTGGCGCTGATCGGGCGCGGCGTGGCCTTCGAGTACCGGGGCAAGGTCGACTCGGCGCGGTGGCGGCGGGCGTGGGACGCGGTGATCGTCATCGGGTCGTGGGTGGCCCCGCTCGGCGTCGGGCTGGTGCTGTCGGCCACCGTGTTCGGGATGCCGCTGGACGCCGTCGGTGACCGGGTGGGCTCGCCGTTCGCGGCGATCAGGCCGGAGACGCTGCTCGGCGCGGCGGCGGTGGCCGGGTACGCGCTCGTGCACGGCGCGGTGTTCCTGTCGCTCAAGACCGAGGGCGAGGTGCGGGAACGGGCGCGTGCGCTGGCGCTGAAGGTGGCGCCGCTCGCGCTGCTGCCGCTGGTGGTGCTGCTGCTGGTCGTGCAACTGCGGTTCGGGTCGGTGTGGACGTGGGGCGCGTCGATCGTGGTGGCGCTGGCCGCGCTGGGCGCGTACGGGCGGCTGGTGCTGCGGCGCGAGGGGCAGGCGTTCGCGCTGATGGGCGTGGCCGTCGCGGCGACGGTGGCGGCGCTGTTCGGCGCGCTGTACCCGAACGTGCTGCCGTCGACCCTGGACCCGGCGTGGTCGCTGACGGTGGCCGGCGCGGCGTCGAGCCCGTACACGCTGACCGTGATGACGTGGGTGGCCGCGTTCGGCACGCCCGCGGTGCTCGTCTACCAGGGGTGGACCTACTGGGTGTTCCGCAAGCGGATCGGCACCAGCCACATCCCGGAGGTGAAGGTCCCGTGAGCTTCCCCGGAGCCCCTTCCGCCACGAAGCCGGGGAAGGGCCCGCTCGGCGCGCTGCCCGCGCTCTCGCGTTCAGCGCGCCGGGCGTTGGCCTGGTGCGCGCTGCTGGCCGGGCTGACCGCGGGCGCCTTGGTGTGGCAGGCCGTGGCGCTGGCGTCGGCGCTGGTGACCGGCGGGTCCTTGTGGGTGCTGGCGGGCGCGGTCGTGGTGCGCGCGGCGTTGGCCTGGGCGACCGAGTCGGTGGCGGCACGGGCGGCGGCGGGCGCGAAGGAGGAGCTGCGGGCGGCGGTGCTGGACCGGGCGCTGGGGCTCGGTCCGTCGTGGATCGTGGCGCGGGGGCCGGCGTCGTTGACCGTGACGGCGACCAAGGGCCTGGACGCGCTGGACGCCTACTTCACCCGCTACCTGCCCGCCCTGGTGACGACGGCCGTGGTGCCGGTGGCCGTGGGCGCGTGGATCTTCTTCACCGACCCCACCTCGGCGGTGCTGATCGCGGTGACGCTGCCGCTGATCCCGGTGTTCGCGATCCTGATCGGCCGGTTCACGTCGGCCCGGGTGGCCGAGGCGGCGTCGGCGCTGGAGCGGTTGTCGGGGCGGCTGGCGGAGCTGGTGCGCGCGCTGCCCGTGCTGACCGCGTTCGGGCGTGCGGCGGCGCAGGCGACGGCGGTGCGGGAGGTGGGCGAGCGGTACCGGCGGGCGACCATGGGGACGTTGCGGGTGGCGTTCCTGTCGGCGCTGGTGCTGGAGGTCCTGGCGTCGCTGTCGGTGGCGCTGATCGCGGTGGGGATCGGGCTGCGGCTGGTGTCGGGGGAGATGACGCTGGTCACGGGCCTGGTCGTGCTGATCCTCGCGCCGGAGTGCTACCTGCCGCTGCGGGCGGCCGGTGCGGCGCACCACGCGTCGGAGGACGGCGTGGAGGCGGTGCGGCGGGTCGCGGAGATCCCCGCGCCGGAGCCGGTGGACGAGCGGGGGCCGACGCCCGCCGGGGTGGAGGTCCGGGACCTGCGGGTCCGGCGGCGGGACCGGTTCGCGCCGGACGGCGTCACGTTCCGCGTGCGGCCCGGCGAGGTGCACCGGCTCGACGCGCCCAGCGGGGCGGGCAAGTCCACGCTGTTCGCGGTGCTGCTGGGGTTCGTGGAGCCGGACGGCGGTTCGGTCTCGGTCGACCGGTCGACGATCGCCTGGGTGCCGCAGCGGCCCGCGTTCGCCGGCCGGACGGTGGCCGACGAGCTGGAGCTGACCGCGGGACGGGTCGACCACGACGTGCTGGCGTCGGTGGCGGCCGAGCACCTGGTGGCGCGGCCGATCGCGGAGCTGTCGACCGGCGAGCGGCAGCGGGTCGCGGTCGCGCGGGCGCTGACCCGGGTCCGGGACGGCGCGACCGTGCTGCTGCTGGACGAACCCACCGCGCACCTCGACCAGGCCACGGCGGCGAAGGTGATGGCCGCCGTGCGGAGGGCCGCTGCGGGAGGTGCGGCCGTCGTGCAGGCCACCCACCGGCTGGTCGGCGGCACGACCGAGGACGTCCCGGCGAGCCGTGAGGTCGAGGTGGTGGCCGACCGGGCGACCGCGCCGCGCACGCCGCGACCCACCCGCCGGCTGCTGGCGGGCGCGCTGCTGGGCACGGCGGCGTCGCTGAGCGGGGTGGCGTTGACGGCGGTGGCGGCCCACCTGATCGCGCGGGCCGCGACCCAGCCGCCGATCCTGACGCTGTCCGTGCTGGTCGTGGGCGTGCGGACGTTCGCGCTGGCCAAGGGCGTGCTGCGGTACCTGGAGCGGTTGGTGTCGCACGACGCCGCGTTCCGGCACGCCGAGTCGTTGCGGGTCCGGCTGTGGCGCCGCCTGCGCCCCGGCCAGGCCGACCTCACCCGCCTGGTGGACGACGTGGACGCGGTCCGCGACCTGGTGCCTCGGGTCCTCCAGCCGCCGTTGGTGGCGGTGGGCGTGTCGATCGCGGCCGTGGCGCTCTTCGCCGTCGTGGAACCGGCCGCCGGCCTCGCCCTGGCGGTGGCGCTGGTCGTCGGCGGCACGCTCGCGCCGGTCGTCGCGGTCCTCACCGAGCGGCGTGCGACGGCCGTGCTGGCCAGGGGGCGGCGGGAGGTGTCGGAGCAGGTGCTGACGCTGCTCACCGCCGCGCCCGACCTGATCGCGTTCGGCGCCGACCGCGCGGTTCGCGCCGAGCTGGCCCGCCGGGACGCCGAGCTGGCCCGGTTGGCCCGCCGCCAGGCCCTCGGCGCGGGTGCGGCGATCGCGGTCGTGCACCTGACGACCGGGCTGGCCTCGGCGGTGTGCATCGGCCTGGCCGGCGGCGTGGACCCGCTGCTGGTGCCCGTCCTCGGCCTCGTGCCGCTCGCGTTGGCGGAGGTGCTGGGCGCGCTGCCCACCGCCGCGCAGCACCGCGCCGCGCTGCGCGAGTCGTACGGCCGGATCACCGCGCCGCCGCTCGACGCGCCGGGATCGCGGGTCGACCGGGGCGCGGTCGGGGGAGCGGTCGGGCTCGAAGGCGTCGCGGTGCGGTGGCCGGGCGGCGCCGCACCGGTGCTGGAACGGGTGACGCTCGACCTGCCGGCCGGCGCGAAGGTGGCGGTGGTGGGTCCGTCGGGTGCGGGCAAGTCGAGCCTGTTCGCGTTGCTGCTGGGGTTCCTCGAACCCGAGCAGGGGCTCGTGTGGCGGCCCGAGCGGGTGGCCTGGTGCCCGCAGGAGCCGATGCTGGTGTCGACCACGGTCCGGGAGAACCTCCGGCTGGGCGACCCGCGCGCGGACGACGCACGGCTGCGGTGGGCGCTGGACGTCGCCGGCGTCCGGCTCGACCTCGACGCGGTGATCGGCCCCACGCTGCTGTCGGGCGGCGAGGCGCAGCGGGTCGCGCTGGCCCGCGCGCTGCTCCACGACGCCGACCTCGTGCTGCTGGACGAGCCGACCGCGCACCTCGACGAGCCGACCGCCGCCGCGCTGCTGGAGCGCCTGGACGACGTCCTGCGGGACAAGACCGTCATCCACATCACCCACCGGCCGGGGGAGGCCGAGCGCGCCGACCTGGTGCTGGAAGTCACCGGGGGGCGGATGCGGGCCAAGGCCTACCGTTGACCACCGTGGACCCCGCCCGCGTGCTCGCCGCGTCGACCGAGATCACGTCGGCCGCCCTGGCCGGTGACGACCCGGACGCCGTGCTGCCGCTGGTCGTGCGCCGGGCCGTGGAGCTGGCCGGCGCGGACCTCGGGCTGGCCATGGTCACCGCGGACGACGGCACGTTGACCGTCGAGGCGTCCTCGGGCCACCCCACCGGCGACGACGACCCGGTCGGCGTCGTGCTGTCGAGCCGTTCGTCGGCCGCGCGGGCGGCGCGGACCGGCGTGCCGGTGGTCTCCGACGACTTCACCACCGACCCGCGCACCGCGCCGTTCGTGCCCAAGGCGCTGCGCGGGTACGGGCCGTTCGCCGTCGCGCCGTTCGGCACGACGGAGCGCAGGATCGGCGCGCTCGCCGTCTACCGGCGCAAGGGCGCGCACCCGTTCAGCGCGGACACCGTCGAGGTGCTCGCCGCGTTCGCCGCGCAGGCCGGGCTCGCGGTGGTGCTGGCCGAGGGCTCCACGGCCCGCCAGCGGGTCGCGGTCTACCAGGAGCGCGAGCGCATCGCCCGCGACCTGCACGACGTGATCATCCAGCGGCTCTACGCGACGGGCGTCCAGCTCGACCTGCTGGACCGGCGGCTCAAGCTCGAAGGCCGGGAGGCGCAGCGGCTCGCGGACGCCGTCGACCAGCTCGACCGGACGATGGCGGAGGTCCGCGCGACCGTCCGCGCCCTGCGCAGCGCCGACCCCGGCCGGCCCGGCGACGTCGACCTGCGCGGTTCGGTCCTGGCGGAGGCGCGCACGGCGGGCGAGCTGCTGGGGTTCGAGCCGGAGGTGCGCGTCGAGGGCGACCTGGCGGACGTGCCCGCGGACCTGGCCGACCACGCCCGCGCGGCGCTGCGGGAGGCGCTGTCGAACGTGGTGCGGCACTCCGGGGCCCGGCACGTGGGCATCGCGCTGCGCCGCACGCCCGACCGGCTGGACCTGGAGGTCGTCGACGACGGCTGCGGCATCCCGCGCGGCGTGGCCAAGCGCGGGCTGCGGCACCTGGAGGAACGCGCCCTGGCCGCCGGTGGCGGGTGCGAGATCACGTCGTCGCCGCGCACCGGCACCACGATCACCTGGCACGTGCCGCTGCGGTGACGACCGGCGGCGAACCGCCCCGGCGCGATCCGCCCGGGGCTCAGCGCGACCGGCGGGCCACCCAGGCGGCCGCCTGCGTGCGGCGCTCCATGCCCAGCTTCGACAGCACGGCGGTCACGTAGTTCTTCACCGTCTTCTCCGCCAGGAACAGCCGTTCCGCGATCTGCCGGTTGCTCAGGCCCTCACCGATCAGCTCCAGCACCCGCCGTTCCTGCTCCGTCAGCGCGTCCAGCACGTCCACCTCGACCGGTCGCCGCATCCGGTCCAGGACGCGGGCCGTCGTCTGCGGGTCCAGCAACGACCGGCCGGCCGCCACCTCGCGCACCGCCGTCACCAGGTCCTGCCCGCGCACCTGCTTGAGCAGGTACCCCGACGCGCCGGCCATGATCGCGCCGACCAGCGCCTCCTCGTCGTCGAACGCGGTCAGCACCAGGCACCTCGGCCCGTCCGGCAGCGCGCGCAGCCGGCGGCACAGCTCCACCCCGCCGCCGTCGGGCAGCCGCACGTCCACCACGGCCACGTCGGGCCGCGCCGCACCGGCCCGGACCAGGGCCTCGTCCACCCCGCCCGCCTCGGCCACCACCGAGATGTCGTCCTCGTCCTCCAGCAGTTCGCGCAGCCCCCTGCGCACCACCTCATGGTCGTCTACGAGCAACACTCGCACCGGCACGAACCCACCATAGGTCGAATGCCGGTACCCACCGCGCGCGGTCGCCAAGACAGTGCAGGAATGCTGGTACGCGCGATCGAGGAAGCCGACCGGATCGTCGTCGGCAGGCTGGTGCTGGAACTGTGGGGCGCGCACACCGCGGTCGCCCACGGCCGGGTGTTCTTCCCGGCGAGCCTGCCGGGATTCCTGGTGGAGCAGCAGGACCAGGTCGTCGGCCTGCTCACCTACGCCACCGGCGACACCCACCTGGAGATCGTCACCATCGACGCCCTGCGAAGAGGCAGGGGTGTCGGCAGCTCGCTGGTCGACGCCGCCGTGCACCGCGCCCGCCAGCTCGGCTGCTCCCGGGTGCGGCTCACCACGACCAACGACAACCTCGACGCCCTGCGCTTCTACCAACGACGCGGCTTCCGGCTCATCGCGCTGCGCCCGGACGCGGTGCGCGAGGCACGCCGCCTCAAGCCGGAGATCCCCAGCGTCGGTGAGTACGGCATCCCCATGACCGACGAACTGGACCTGGAGCGTTGGATCGCGCCGCGCTAGTTGTCCACAGGCCCCAGCCGAGCTGTCCACAAGTTGTGCACAACTCGGCGGTCACCTGCTGGGCAGCGGGCTGAACACCTCGTCCCACGCCGCCGCGACCTGACGGGCGCAGGTGGCGGGCGCGACACCGCCGACACCGGTGCCCAGGCCGGGCATGGCGATCGTCCGCACGACCGCGCGCAGCGGGCGGCCGTCGTCCAGCCGCCCGCCCAGCCACAGCCGCAGCACGGCCCGCGCGGCCAGGTACGGGTGCACGGTGTCCTCGGGCAGCAGCTCGCCGGGCTGCCGCATGGTCGGCGCGCTGATCAGCCACTCGGGCTCCGACTCGCCGGTCGGCACGACCAGCGCCTCGCCCACCGGCAGCTCACCGCCGTGCAGACCGAGCACGGCACTGCGCACGTGGCCCTCGACCAGCGGGAACGCCCGCGCGTACACGGCGTCCATGCCACCGCGCATCCAGCCGGAGGAGTTGGCGGGGCTCACCACGGCCTCGGCCAGGATGTCGAGCACCGAGCCCCGGTGGACCTCGACGCCGGTCCTGCCCTCGGCCACCGCGAGCCAGGCACGGGCCAGCGGTTCGTCGACGGCGCACAACACCAGACGGGGAACTGCTACCGGAGCGTTGATCTCACCCTCCGTATCGGCGGCGGACACATCTCCCAGCATTCCAGGAGAACCCGTTGGTGCGGAACGGGGGCGGGCACCCGCCAGGCGGGTGATCCTCGCCTCAACGCGGTCACCGGCCGTGGTCCTCGTATCGTTGCGGCCGTGCTCGCCTACTTCGGACCGCAGGGAACCTTCACCGAGCAGGCCGCACGCGGCTTCGCCTCTCCGCAGCAGGAGCTGGTGCCGTTCGACACGGTGCCCGCCGCGCTCGCGGCCACCCGCCGCGGGGACACGCTGGCGGCGTGCGTGCCGGTGGAGAACTCGGTCGAGGGCGCGGTGCCCGCGACGATGGACGCGCTGACCGAGGGCGAGCCCCTGGTCGCGGTCGCGGAGTCGGTGCTGCCGGTGCGGTTCAGCGTGCTGGTGCGGCCCGGCGGCGAGCCGGTGCGCACGGTCGCCAGCCACCCGCACGCGCTCGCTCAGGTCCGGCACTGGCTGGCCGAGCACCTGCCGCAGGCCGACGTCGTCGCCACCACCTCCACCGCCGCCGCCGCGCGCGCCGTGCTGAACGGCGAGTTCGACGCCGCCGTGAGCGCGCCGGTGGCCGTGCGGCACTACTCGCTGGAGGTGCTGGCCACCGACGTGGCCGACGTGCGGGACGCCAAGACCCGGTTCCTGCTGCTGCGACCGCCCGGCGAGCTGCCCGAGCCCACCGGCCACGACCGCACGTCCGTCGTCTGCACGGCGGCCGACCGGACCGGCGCGCTGTCGGAGCTGCTGCTGGAGCTGGCGCTGCGCCGCATCAACCTGACCCGCATCGAGTCCCGGCCTACCAAGGGCAGGCTGGGCGAGTACCGGTTCTACATCGACTTCGACGGCCACGTGGCCGAGCCCCGGGTGGGCGACGCGCTGGCCGCGCTGCACCGGCACTGCCCGCAGACCCGGTTCCTCGGCTCGTACCCGAAGGCCGAACCGGGCGGCGAGGTGGCGGGCAACGTGGACTTCGTGGCGGCGGTCGAATGGGTGGAAACAGTCCGGAGGGGGCACGGCGCGTGAGGTTGATCCTGGTCAGACACGGCGAGACGGCGTCGAACGTGAAGATGGCGCTGGACTCGCTGCCACCCGGGCCGCCGCTGACCGACGCGGGGGTCGCCCAGGCCGCCGCGCTGGCCGAGGAGCTGGCCGCCGAGCCCGTCACGGCCGTCTACGCCAGCACGGCGCTGCGGGCGCGGCAGACCGCCGAACCCGTGGCCGCGGCGCACGGCCTGGCGGTCGAGGTCGTGGACGGCGTGCAGGAGATCTTCTGCGGCGACCTCGAAGGCCGTCACGACCGCGAGGCGTTCGAGATCTTCATCGCGACCGTGAAGCAGTGGGCCGCGGGCGACCTGGACGTGCCGCTGCCGGGCGGCGAGAGCGGCCGGCAGGTCCTGGACCGCTACCTGGCCGCGGTCGACAAGATCGCCGCCGGGCACGGTGACGACGACACGGTGGTGCTGGTCAGCCACGGCGCGTCGCTGCGCATGGGCGCCCTCGCCCTGGCCCGCAACGTGACCCCGGCGCTGGCCGAGGCGGGTCTGCTGCCCAACACCGGCCGGGTCGTGCTGGAACGCGGCGCGGACGGCTGGCGCTGCACCTCGTGGACCGGCGTGGACGTGGTCGAGGGCTGACTAGCCCCAGCCGAGCTCGTGCAGCTTGGCGTCGTCGATGCCGAAGTGGTGCGCGATCTCGTGGACCACGGTGACGGCGACCTCCTCCACCACGTCGTCCTCGGTGCGGCAGATGTCCAGGATCGCCTCGCGGTAGATCGAGATCCGGTCCGGCAGGACGCCGCCGTAGTCGGTGGTGCGGCGAGTCAGCGCGATGCCCTGGTACAGGCCCAGCAGGCTCGGCACCTCGGGGTTGCGGTCCTCGACCAGCACCACCACGTTGCTCATCGCCGTCGCGAACTCCGGTGGGATGGAGTCCAACGCCTCGCCCACCAGCTCCTCGAACCGTTGACGGGTCATCTCCACCGGCATGTCGTCACCTCGACGGTGTGGTCGTGGTCGTGGCGGTCGTCGTCTCGTCCGACTTCGGGGGCTTGGAGCCGGACGAGGGCGGTGCGGAGGAGCTGGAGTTCGACTCGGAGTGCAGCGGGGCGCCGGTCGGCTCGTCCTGGTGCACGGCGGTGGTCTGGGGCGGGTTCGACGTGGTCAGCGGCGGCGCGTTCGGGTTGCGCACGCTGCCCTCCCACGCGCTCAGCAGGGTGTCGTCCACGGGCGGCGCACCGACCTTGCAGTTCGCCAGCCTGGACCCGGCGGCCCAGCTCTCCTCCACCCTGTTGTCCCAGGTGACGAGGAGCCCGCGGGCCTTCAGGTCGGCGCCGCCGGTGTACTCGGCGGTCAGCCGGGCGCACTCGACGACCATCAGCCGGTCCTGCTGGTCCAGGGGCACGAACTCGCCGGGCGGCATCGGCACCACGCCGGTGATCTCGAACGTGTGCGGCTTCGCGCAGTCCACCGGGTCGCCCACCGACTTGGCCTCGGTGATGCCCAGGCACACGCCCGGGTCGTAGACGTCGGACTGGTCCTGGGTGCGGGCGGTGCCGTAGGCCGGGAGCAGGCCGCCCGCCGGGCCCGCCACCTGGAGGCCGCAGCGCAGCGTGCGCTGCCCCTCGGCCCACAGCCGCTCACCCGGGTTGAGCGGGCCGACCGTGTACTTGCCGAACGGGTCGAACTTGCCGCCGAGGTAGTCCAGCGACATCCGCGAGCACTGCTCCTGGCTGATCTTCTGCCACTGCTCGTCGTTCGGGAACGGCGCCTGCGGGCCGTGCGCGGCGGAGATGTCCGCCACACCCGTGACCTCGAACAGGTGCTGGGTGGCGCAGTCGACCTTGGCGACGTCCGACAGGTCCGGTTTGGTCCAGTTCAGGCAGTCGCCGGCCTGAGCGGCCATGACGGGGTTAACTGTAGTGGTGCCCGCGCCGTCGAAACCGCCCGCGCCCACCGGCCAGGACGTGAAGGTGCTCAGCGCGAGCAGCAAGAACGCGCCCGCGAACGCGCCGAGCATGACCATGTGGTCACCACGACGAAACCAGCGTGCGGTCGCGGACATCTACTCAATGATGCCTGTGTCGGTAGCCGAGGGGTGTGGGCGGGTGTGCTGTGTTGCTTTTGGGACACTCGTCACCCATTCGGCGGCCGATCTCTGTACCGTCCCCGCCGGGAGTGGCTGATGACTGAGAACGACAACGCCGGTAGCGCCGCGACGCCTGGTCAGGGCGGTGGACCGAGCGAACCGAACGGACCGGGTCCGCAGGCCGGTGGCGCGTCGCCGCCGCCCTACGTGCCGCCGACGCCGCAGGAACCGCCGGCCACGGGTGGCCGCGGCCAGATCCGCAGCCAGGAGGCGGGCCGGACCAAGCCCCGGCCGCCGACGCTGGCCGAGCAGCGTGCGCGCGCCGCGGCGATCGAGCAGCAGCGCGAGCAGCAGCTCGCCGTCGAGGCCGAGGAGGCACGCCGCCGCAAGGTGCGCAAGCGCCTGTTCGTCGGCGGTGGCGTCGCCGTCGGCGTGGTGGGCGTGGTGGCCATCTGGTACGCCGTGTCCAGCCCCGACGACGTCGAGGCGCAGTGCACCCGTGACGACGTGGTCGTCGACGACCAGTACTGCGACGAGAGCTACGCCAGCAGCCACGGCGGGTACTCCAGCGGCGGCTTCATCTACATCGGCGGCAGCTCGTACCGCTACCACTACGGCGGCTCCAGCGTGCCGGTCGGCTCCAAGGTCACCGGTGGCACCTACACCATGCCCAAGGGCGCGAACATCAGCACGAAGTCCGGCACCGTCGTCCAGCGCGGCGGGTTCGGCGTGTCCGGCGGAAGCAAGAGCGGGGGCAGCTGAGTGCGTCGCGAGACCTCCACGCCGCGGCCGAACTGGCAGCGCACCGTCTCCGAGCAGGGACTCGTGTTCGGTGCGCCGGCCAGGGCCGCGGACGGCAGCCCACGCCCGTACTGGGACGAGTCGGCGCACTACGTCTTCGACATGAGCGACGTGCTGTCGCTGGAGGCCGACGTCGAGCTGCTGCACAACATGTGCCTGGAGGCCGTCGACAACGTGGTGCTCACCGAGCGCTACCGGGACTTCGGCATCAACGAGTGGCTGTGGCCCGCGATCGCGGAGTCGTGGAAGCGGCGCGACCCGCACGTGTACGGGCGGTTCGACCTGCGCTACGACGGTCGCGGACCGGCCAAGCTGCTGGAGTACAACGCCGACACGCCCACGTCGCTGCTGGAGGCGTCGGTCGTCCAGTGGAACTGGAAGACCGACGTGTACCCCGAGGACGACCAGTGGAACTCCCTCCACGAGAAGCTGGTCGAGCGCTGGGCCGAGATCGGCAGCCGGCTGCCGTCCAACGAGCTGCACTTCACCTGGTCGGGCGCCGACCCCTCCGGTGAGGACCACGTCACCGTGGCCTACCTCCAGGAGACGGCGGCCGAAGCCGGCATGGACACCGTCGGCCTGGCCATCGAGGAGATCGGCTGGGACGCGCTGCTCAAGCGGTTCGTCGACCTCGAGGACGCGCCGATGGGCACCGTCGTGAAGCTCTACCCGTGGGAGTGGGTGGTCGACGAGCAGTTCGGCCGCTACGCGGTGGAGAGCCTGCCCGGCACGCTGTGGGTCGAGCCGCTGTGGAAGATGCTGCTGTCGAACAAGGCGCTGCTGGCCGTGCTGTGGGAGATGTACCCCGGGCACCCCAACCTGCTGCCCGCGTTCCTGGACGACCCCGGTCTGCTCACCGAGTACGTGCGCAAGCCCAGGCTCGGGCGCGAGGGCCAGAACATCCAGATCGTCGCCCCCGGCTACGAGACCCAGACCGGCGGGGTCTACGGCAAGGAGGGCTTCGTCTACCAGCTGTTCGACCCGTTGCCCGAGTTCGACGGCTACCGCCCGGCGCTCGGTGCGTGGGTCGTGGGCGACGCCTCGGCGGGTCTGGGCATCCGCGAGACCGTCGGCCTGGTGACCGACGACGGCGCGGCGTTCGTGCCGCACAGGATCGTCGAATGAGCGTCAACCCGCACAACATGGAGGGTCCGTGAACTCCCAACTCGCGTTGGACGCCGGCTTCGGCAGCGCCATCGGCCAGGGTCTCGGCGCGATCGCGCTCTACGCGATCGTCGGCCTGGTGCTGATGGTCTTCGGCTTCTACGCCATCGACTGGACGACGCCCGGCAAGCTGAGCACCATCGTCCGCAATGGTGCGCCGAACGCCGTCATCGTGACCTCCGCGGGTCTGGTGAGCATGGCACTGATCATCGTGGTGGCGATCTGGAGCTCCGCGGGCAAGCTCGACGAGGGCCTGCTGTCGGCGTTGATCTTCGGCTTCGTCGGCATCATCGTGCAGGTCCTCGCGGTCCGGCTGCTGGAGTGGGTGACCAGGCTCGACATCGGTTCGCTGATCGAGTCCGACCGGTTCGCCCCGGCCAGCGTCGTCGTGGCCGCCGCGCACCTCGCCCTGGGCCTGGTGGTCGCCGTCGCGATCTCCTGATCGGCAGTCATCGCTCGAACGCCAGTGGCCATCGCGGTGTCGCCGCGATGGCCACTGGCGTCAGCAGGCCCTGTCAGGCGAATGCCTTGTAGCCGGCCCATTGGCTGCCGGTGGGCCACATGGGCCCGGTCCAGCCGACCTGGCCCGCTCCGTTGCCGGCGAAGAGGATGAGGTTGTCGCCGGGGTCGATGGCGGCGATATCCGTGCGGCCGTCGCCGTTGAAGTCTCCGGACGTGATGTGCTTGTAGCCGGCCCACTGACTCCCGGTGGGCCACATGAGCCCACTCCAGCCGACCTGGCCCGCTCCGTTGCCGGCGAACAGGATGAGGTTGTCGCCCGGGTCGATGGCGGCGATATCCGTGCGGCCGTCGCCGTTGTAGTCGCCTGCGGTGATCTTCTTGTAGCCGGCCCATTGGCTGCCGGTGGGCCACATGGGCCCGGTCCAGCCGACCTGCCCTGCGCCGTTGCCGGCGAAGAGGATGAGGTTGTCGCCGGGGTCGATCGCCGCCAGGTCGGTGCGGCCGTCGCCGTTGAAGTCGCCTGCGGTGATGTGCTTGTACCCGGCCCACTGACTCCCGGTGGGCCACATGAGCCCACTCCAGCCGACCTGCCCTGCGCCGTTGCCGGCGAAGAGGATGAGGTTGTCGCCGGGGTCGATCGCGGCGATGTCGGTGCGGCCGTCGCCGTTGAAGTCTCCGGACGTGATGTGCTTGTAGCCGGCCCACTGACTTCCTGTGGGCCACATCGGTCCTGCCCAGCCGACCTGACCCCCGCCGTTGCCGGTGAACAGGATGAGGTTGTCGCCGGGATCGATCGCCACGATGTCCGCACGGTTGTCGCCGTTGAAATCGCGGCTCAGCTCGCCGAAGGAGTTCCACAGGCCGTTGACGACCACCGAGGCCTGGCTGATCCGCGCCCGGTAGTTGGAACCATCGGGGTAATTCGAGTGCTGGATCGACTGGCAGATGGTCGCAATGTCACCCGAGTTCCAACTGCCGTTCGGATACGCCCGCAACATGGCGTTGAGGAATGCGTTGGTCGCGTACACCGGATCGATCAGTTGCGCGGGAGTGCCCCAGTTCTGGCTCTCCCGCTGCTGGAACAGGCCGAGGCTGTCGTGGTCCAAGGCGACGTCGTAGTTGTTGAGGTCCGTCTCGGCGAGCACCGTCGTGATGGCGATGTGAGCGGCTCGCTGGTTCAACCCACGTGCTCTGACCTGTCTGATGACAGCCCGGGCGCACGACACGTTGTACGCCGAGATCCAGCTGATCTGCGGGCGCAACACGTTGGCCAGCGCGGCGTCCTCGGAGGTCACGCCCGAGGGGCTGCAAGTCGCGACGGTCGACGTCGCCCGCAACGGATCACCCGGGTCCGCCGAGGCCATGGACTCGTTGGCCAGCGCTACCGTGACGGCCACACCCAAGGCGAGCACGTTGAACACTTTCCTGGAATATCGTGCCTTCACAATTCCCCCACTTTTACGGACTGCTCTGCAGCAACGATTCGGGATGCCGGGATGCCGGGATGGTCAAATGAGAGCCTTGTAGCCGGCCCATTGGCTGCCGGTGGGCCACATGGGTCCGGTCCAGCCGATCTGACCTGCGCCGTTGCCGGCGAAGAGGATGAGGTTGTCGCCGGGGTCGATGGCGGCGATGTCGGTGCGGCCGTCGCCGTTGTAGTCGCCTGCGGTGAT
>NZ_JBFAAX010000009.1:0-35323 GCF_040639995.1 Actinosynnema sp. NPDC023658
CCTACGTCCACGACCGGTGAGTTCAACGCTCAGCCCACGCGAGGCGCCCGGGTGGCGTTGCGCGAGCGTTGAACTCAGGTGCTGTGAACGTAGGACTCTCGCGACGTGAACGTAGGACTCTCGCGGCGTGGAGGTAGGACTCTCGCGGCGTGGAGGTAGGACTCTCGCGGCGTGGAGGTAGGACTCTCGCGGCGTGGAGGTAGGACTCTCGCGGTCAGGCGGTGTGGGCCAGGGTGGTGACGGAGGCGGCCTGGTAGCGGTGCAGGATGAGTTCGGCCACTTCCGGGTCCGGGCCCAGTGGTGGGGCGATGATCGCGCCCTCGCCCGCCAGGCGGGTCACGCGGTCCGGGAGGAAGCCCGGGGCCAGGAACCACGACGCCACGGCGATGCGGCGCGCGCCCCTGGCACGCAGGCGTTCGACGGCGGTCGGCACGTCCGGCGAGGCGGCCGACGCGAAGGCGGCCTCCACGCCCGCCCAGCCGGAACCCGCCGCCCACCGGGCCGCGATGGAGGCGACCAGCGCGTTGGCCGGTGCGTGCGACGAACCCGCGCCGGCCAGGACGACGCCCAACGTGCGGTCACGGGAGCGGACGCCCACCGACGCCAGCCGGCGCAGCGCCGCCGACTCCAGGCGCGGGTCCGGGCCGAGGACGTCGGAGATCGTCACGTCCAGCGCGGGCAACCGGGCGTCCGCCACGGCACCCGGCACGTCGACCCGCGCGTGGAAGGCCTTGCCCAACAACAACGGCACGACCACCGCCGAACGGTGACCGTCCGCGTACACCTGCCGCAGCACGTCACCCAGCAGCGGCACGGAGAGGTCCAGGAACGACCCGCGCACGTCCACCGACGGCGCCATCGCCCGCACCACGTCCAACAACGAGTGCACCACGGCCGCCGACCGCGGGTCACGACTGCCGTGCGCCACGGCCACCAACGCGGTCACAGCGCCCCCGTCAACCCGCGCGCCCGCAGCACCGCCCGCTCCAGCGGCCGGAACACCAGGAGCTCGATCCCGACGCCGACCAGCAGGATCAGGAAGATCGCCGCGATCACCATCGAGATGTCGTTCAACGCCGACCCGTTGTGCAGGTACTGCCCCAGGCCCTCACCGAGCTGCGGCGACGTGGCGATGATCTCCGCCGCCATCAGCGACCGCCACGAGAACGCCCACCCCTGCTTCAACCCCGCCAGGTAACCCGGCAGGGCTGCCGGCAGCAGGATGTGCCTGGCCGCGGCCATCCGACCCGCGCCCAGCGCCTGCCCGACCCGCGGCAGCAGCGGCGGGATCTGGTCGACGCCCGACACCAGGCCGTTCGCGATCGAGGGCACCGAACCCATCAGCACCACGAAGTAGATGGTCGTGGGCGTCGCGCCGAACCACAGGATGCCCGCGGGCACCCACGCCACCGACGGCAGCGACTGCAGACCGGTCAGCAACGACCCGATCGCCGCCCGCACCACCCGCACCTTGGCGATCAGCAACCCGAGCGGGGTGGCGATCACGACGGCGGTCAGGAACCCCAGGACGGCCCGGCTGACCGAGGTCCACAGCACCTCGAACGCCCGACCGGTCTGCACGGCCTCGACCACCGCCGCCCACACCGACCCGGGCGAGGGCAGCTGGTACTCCGGCCAGAACGCCATCGCCCACAACGCCTGCCACACGCCGAGCAGCAGGGCGAACGCGATCAGCGGCGGCAGGGCGGTCCGGACGAACCGCTTGCGCCACGACGGCCGCCGCTCGCCCGACGGCGCGTCCAGCGCGTCCAGGCCGGCGCCGACCGCCGCGAGGTCCGTGTCAAGCTGCGGCATGACCGCTGATCACCTCTCGCAGATGGGTGGTGATGTCCTCGATGACGGCGGGCTCGTCGCAGTCCACGGTCGACCACTCGCGCACCACCCGGCCGGGACGGGACGACAGCAGCACGACCCGCTGACCCAGCCGCACGGCCTCGCGCACGTCGTGCGTGACGAACAGGATCGCGGTCGACGTCTCCCGCCACACGCGCACCAGCTCGGACTGCAGCACGTCGCGGGTGATGGCGTCCAGCGCGGCGAACGGCTCGTCCATCAGCAGCAGGCCGGGCGTGCCGGCCTGGGCGCTGCCCTGCGTGGACGCCAGGGCGCGCGCCAGCGCCACGCGCTGCCGCATGCCGCCGGACAGCTCGTGCGGGCGCTTGTGGTCCGCGCCGACCAGCCGCACCAGCGACAGCAGCTCGCTGGCCTTCTCCCGCCGCGGACCGCGCTTGAGACCCGCCAGCCGCAGCGGCAGCTCCACGTTGCGCGCCGCGGTCAGCCACGGCATCAGCGCGGCCTCCTGGAACATCACCGCGGGCCGCGACGTGGTCAGCTCGATGCGGCCCGAGGACGGCGCGTCCAGCCCGGCGACCAGGTTGAGCAAGGTCGACTTGCCGCAGCCGGACGCGCCCAGCAGGCACACGAACTCGCCCGGAGCCACCGACAGGTCGACGCCGTCGAGCGCGACGACGCCGCCCGCACCGTGGCCGAAGACCTTCCGCACCCCGGACAAGGTCACCGCGGCCTCCACCTCGGAGACGGCGGGCGGGTTCTCAAGCGTGGCGGTCATGGTGTGCCTGCCTTCCTCGAGTTACTTCTTGTCCAGCCCGGCGGTGTCCACGGTCGGCTTGCCCGCCGCCGAGAGCACCTTGTTCAGCAGCGTGAAGTCGGCGAGGCCCGCCACGTCAGCGGCCTCCTTCGACACCCCGGCGGTCACCGCGTCCTCGGCCAGCTGCGGGAAGCTCTTGGCCTGCGGGTCCAGCGTGAGCTCGATGTTGTCGAACGCCCGGTCCAGCACCGGCTCGCCCAGCGCCTTGCCGGTGAGCTCCTTCAACGCCTTGTTGACGACCTGCTTGGCCTCGACCTTGTTGTTCAGGGCGAAGTCGGTGGCCGCGAGGTGGCCGCGCAGCAGCGCCTCGACGGTCTGCGGGTGCTCCTGGAGGAACTTGGTGCGCACCAGCAGGACGGTGGTCGGGAACTTGCCGCCCTCCCAGACCTCCTTCTCGTCCAGCAGCACCTTCGCGCCCGCGTCGAGCACCAGCCGCGAGGACCACGGCTCGGGCACCCACGCGCCCTGCACGTCGCCCTTCTTGAACAGGTCGAGCGACTGGGCGTTCTCCGTGTTGGTGACGTTGACCTGGTCCGCGCCCGCGCCGACGGCCAGCTTCTGGTCCGCCAGCCACTTCTTCAGCGCGACGTCCTGCGTGTTGCCGAGCTGCGGGGTGGTGATGACCTTGCCCTTGAGGTCGGCGGCTGAGGTGATCTCGGGCTTCACCACGAGCTGCGCGCCGCCGGACGTGGCGCCCGAGACGAGCCGGACCGCCTCGCCCTTGGACTTGGCGTAGGCGTTGATCGCCGGGCCGGAGCCGATGAACGTCGCGTCCAGCGATTCACCGAGCAGCGCGTTCACCGCCTCCGGACCGGCGTTGAACGTCTGGGTGGTGAGCTTGGTGTCACCGAGCTCCTTGGCGAACAGGCCCTTGTCGACGCCGATCAGCGCGGCGGCGTGGGTGACGTTCGGGAAGTAGCCGAGGCGGATCTCCGTCGCCGCGCCCTTGTCCTGCGCGGGGGCGGCGTTGTCGACGCCGGTGTCCGCCCGGGAGCAGGCGGCCAGGGCGAGGAAGGCGGTGGCGATGGCCAGTGACTTGGTCAGGATGCGGCTGCTCACTGCGGCGGTGGCCTTTCTTGGGTGGTCAGGGACCGGGGGAGACGAGGGCGTGGTCGTCGTTCCGGGCGGCGTCGCCGCCCTCGGTACAGTCGTCCACACCGTCCACCTCCGGCAGCGGAGCACCCACGAGCCCTGCGGCCAGCGTGCTGCCGTCGGCGGCGTCGATGATCAGGAACGCCCCCGTCCGGCGGTCCTTCGTGTAGTCGTCCACCGGGATCGGCTCCGCGGTGCGCAGCACCACCTGGCCGATCTCGTTCAGCGTCAGCGAGTCCGGCGCGTCGGTGCTGGCGAGCTTCTGCTCGTCGAACCGGGTGCGCAGCTCGGTGACGATGGCCTGCACGGTCCGCGTGCCGTGCTTGACCAGGACCCGGGCGCCCGGCTTCAGCGCCTTCTCCGACAGCCAGCACACGGTCGCGTCGAACTCGTCGGTCACCGTCGGCTGCTGCGCGGCGGTGGCGATCAGCTCGCCGCGCGAGATGTCCAGGTCGTGCTCCAGCAGCAGGGTCACCGACTGGCCGGCCGCGGCCTCTCGGAGCGGGCCGTCGGCGGTGTCGATGCCGGTCACCGTCGAGCGCAGCCCGGCGGGCAGCACGGCGACCTCGTCGCCCACCCGCACGGTGCCCGCCGCGACCTGGCCCGCGTAACCGCGGTAGTCCGGGTGCTCGGCGGTGCGCGGGCGGATCACGTACTGGACCGGGAAGCGGAACGGCGCGTCGTGCGCGTCCGGCTCGACCGGGACCGACTCCAGGTGCTCCAGCAGGGTCGGGCCGGAGTACCACGGGGTCCGCTCGGAGCGCTCCACCACGTTGTCGCCCGCCAGCGCGGACACCGGGATCTCCACCACGGAGTCCTCGGCGTACCCGAGGGCGGTGGCGTGCGCGGTGAACTCCTTGGCGATCCGGGCGAACGTGACCTCGTCGAAGTCCACCAGGTCGATCTTGTTGACCGCCAGCACCAGGCGCGGCACGCCCAGCAGGGCCAGCACGGCCGCGTGCCGCCGGGTCTGCTCGATGACGCCCTTGCGCGCGTCGACCAGCAGCACGCCGAGCTGCGCGGTGGAAGCGCCGGTGACCGTGTTGCGGGTGTACTGCACGTGGCCTGGGGTGTCGGCCAGCACGAACGAGCGCTTCGGCGTGGCGAAGTAGCGGTAGGCCACGTCGATGGTGATGCCCTGCTCGCGCTCCGAGCGCAGGCCGTCCACCAGCAGCGACAGGTCCGGGGTGGTCAGGCCGCGGTCCGCGCTGGCGCGGTGCACCGCGTCCAGGGTGTCGGCCAGCACCGACTTGGTGTCGTACAGCAACCTGCCGACCAGCGTGGACTTGCCGTCGTCCACGCTGCCCGCCGTCGCCAACCTCAACAGGTCGCTCATCTAGAAGTAGCCCTCCCGCTTGCGGTCTTCCATGGCGGCCTCGGACAGCCGGTCGTCCGCGCGGGTCGCGCCGCGCTCGGTGAGCCTGCTGGCCGCAACCTCCGCGATGACGGCCTCGATGTCGGTGGCGTCGGACTCGACCGCGCCGGTGCACGACCCGTCGCCGACGGTCCGGTACCGGATGGTCTTCTCGATCAGCTGCTCGCCCTCGCGGGGACCGCCCCACGGGCCTTCCGCCAGCCACATCCCGTCGCGCAGGTAGACCTCGCGGCGGTGGGCGTAGTAGATCGACGGCAGCTCGATGCCCTCGCGGGCGATGTAGTGCCACACGTCCAGCTCGGTCCAGTTGGACAGCGGGAACACCCGGACGTGCTCACCGGGGCGGTGGCGGCCGTTGTAGAGGTTCCACAGCTCCGGGCGCTGCCGGCGCGGCTCCCACTGGCCGAAGGAGTTGCGCAGGCTGAAGATCCGCTCCTTGGCGCGGGCCCGCTCCTCGTCCCGGCGACCGCCGCCGAACACCGCGTCGAACTTGTGGCCGGTGATCGCGTCCAGCAGCGGCACGGTCTGCAACGGGTTGCGGGTGCCGTCGGGCCGCTCGGCCAGCCGGCCGTCGTCGATGTAGTCCTGGACCTTGGCGACCTCCAGGCGCAGCCCGTGCCGGGCCACCACCTGGTCGCGGAACTCGATGACCTCGTGGAAGTTGTGCCCGGTGTCGACGTGCAGCAGCGGGAACGGCACCGGCGCGGGCCAGAAGGCCTTCACCGCGAGGTGCAGCAGGAGGGTGGAGTCCTTGCCGCCGGAGAACAGGATCACCGGTCGGTCGAACTCGCCCGCCACCTCGCGGAAGATGTGGATCGCCTCGGACTCGAGGCGGCCCAGCGTGTCGAGTGTCGCAGTGCTCCCGCTCGGTCCTGCGAGCAGATCTTCGGTGGTCATCCGTGCAGCCCGCATTCGGTCTTGGCCAGGCCCGCCCACCGGCCGCTGCGCGGGTCGGAGCCCGGCAGTGGCTTCGCGGTGCACGGCGCGCAGCCGATGGAGGGGTAACCCGCCTGCACGAGCGGGTTCTCGAGGATCCCGTGCTCGGCGATGTAGGCGTTGAACTCGTCGTCGGACCACGGCGCGATCGGGTTGATCTTCACCAGCCCGTTGCGGTCGTCCCACTGCACGATCGGCGTGTTCGCCCGGGTCGGCGCGTCCACGCGGCGCACGCCGGTGACCCACGCGTCGTAGTTGTTCAGCGTGCGCCGCAGCGGGATGACCTTGCGCAGCTCGCAGCACCGGTTCGGGTCGGTCCGGTTCAGCAGGCCGAACTGCGCCTCCTGGTCGGCCACCGACTGCTCGGCGGCCGCGTTGACGATGTGCACGTCCGGGTAGACCAGGTCGACGGCGTCCCGCGTGCCGATGGTCTCGGCGAAGTGGTAGCCGGTCTCCAGGAACAGCACGTCCACGTCCGGCTTGACCTTGGTGGCCAGGTCGACCAGGACGGCGTCCTGCATGTTCGACGCGACGATCCAGCTCTCGCCGAACGTGCGGGCGGTCCACGCGAGCGCCTCTTCGGCACTGGCCTGCGCCAGCTCGACCGAAGCGACCTCCGCGATCACCTTCAGTTCCTCGTCCCTGGTGGGGGCGGTCATCGCTGCACCTCCTGTGGAAGGTTGAGACCAACGAACTTGACGGTGAAGACGCGGCGGCAGGAGACGCACAGCCACGCGTGGCCGGGCTCCTCCTGCGGACGAAGGTCCTCCTCGCCGCAATAGGGGCAGTAGAAAGGCGTGGCCCGCTCGGTCATTTCAGGTCGCCTTCGTCGGCCCGGGCGACCCACTGCGCGAACCGCTCGTCGGGCTCCCGCTTGGCGACGAAGTTGCGCACCACGCGCTCGACGTAGTCCGACAGCTCCAGCGCGGTCACCTTGTGGCCGCGCAGCTTGCGGCCGAAGCCCGCGTCCAGGCCCAGTCCGCCGCCCAGGTGCACCTGGAAGCCCTCGACCTGCCTGCCGTCGGCGTCGGTCACGATCTGGCCCTTGAGGCCGATGTCCGCGGTCTGGATCCGGGCGCACGAGTTCGGGCAGCCGTTGATGTGCACCGAGATCGGCTCGGTGACGCCGTCCACCACGTCCGCCAGCCGCGACTCCAGCGCGGACACCAGGTCCACCGCGCGCGCCTTGGTCTCGACGATCGCGAGCTTGCAGAACTCGATGCCCGTGCACGCCATCACGCCGCGCCGCCACGGCGACGGCTCGGTCTGCAGCCCCAGCTTCGCCAGGTCCGCCTGGAGCCCCTTGACCTCGGACTCGGGCACGTCCAGCACGACCAGCTTCTGCTGCGGCGTCAACCGCACCCGGCCCGAGCCCGCCCGCTCCGCGACCTTGGCCACCTCGACCAGCGTGGAGCCGGACACCCGGCCCGCGATCGGCGCCGCGCCGACGTAGAACAGGCCGTCCTTCTGCCGGTGCACGCCGATGTGGTCGCGCGGGGTCGCGGGGACCTCCGGTGCGGGACCGTCGACCAGCGCGCGCTTGAGGTACTCGGTCTCCAGGACCTCGCGGAACTTCTCGACGCCCCAGTCGGCCACCAGGAACTTGATCCGGGCCCGGTGCCGCAGCCTGCGGTAGCCGTAGTCGCGGAAGACGCTGATCACGCCCTCCCACACCTCCGGCACCTCCTCCGACGGCACCCACGCGCCCAGCCGTTTGCCGAGCATCGGGTTGGTGGACAGGCCGCCGCCGACCCACAGGTCGAAGCCGGGGCCGTGCTCGGGGTGCTCGACGCCGACGAACGCCACGTCGTGGATCTCGTGCGCGGTGTCCGGCAGGCCCGAGATCGCCGTCTTGAACTTGCGCGGCAGGTTCGAGAAGCGCGGGTCACCGATGTAGCGGCGCAGGATCTCGTCGATCGCGGCCGTGCCGTCGATCACCTCGTCCTCCGCGATGCCCGCCACCGGCGAGCCGAGGATGACGCGCGGGCTGTCGCCGCAGGCCTCCATCGTGGTCAGGCCCGCGTCCTCCAGCTTCCGCCAGATCGTCGGGACGTCCTCGATGCGGATCCAGTGGTACTGCACGTTCTGCCGGTCGGTGATGTCGGCCGTGTCCCGCGCGTAGGTCTGGGACAGCTCACCGATCAGCGCGAGCTGCTGCGTGGTGAGCTTGCCGCCGTCGATGCGGACGCGCAGCATGAAGTACTCGTCGTCCAGCTCCTCCGGCTCCAGCGTCGCCGTGCGACCGCCGTCGATGCCGGGCTTGCGCTGGGTGTACAGGCCGTACCAGCGGAAACGTCCGCGCAGGTCGGCCGGGTCGATCGAGTCGAAGCCGCCGTGGGCGTAGATGTTCTCGATCCGCGCCCGGACGTTGAGCGGGTTGTCGTCCTTCTTGCTCCGCTCGTTCGGGTTCAGCGGCTCGCGGTAGCCCAGCGCCCACTGCCCCTCACCTCGGCGCTGCTTGGTGCGCTGAGGCGTCGTCGTCGGGGGGACCATCCTCGTCCTCCGGGGATTCGGGGCGCTGGTGCGCGTGCGAGTCCCGGGAGAGCTGTGGTGGGGGTCTCGTCAGCGCACCCGGCGCCGACGGGAAAAACGGCAGGCGCGGGTTATGCCGAACGACGGCACATCGCGCTGGAGACACGGCGGAAGTCGACGTGGCGGCGGACCACCAGGCGGACTCCGGTCGATGTCATGTCGGTCAGCGTGCCACGCGTCCACGTCGTGGTCTACCGTCATCCGCATCGTGGGACGGCGTTCCCGGCCCTGGTAAATGGGACAATGGGGCCCATGCCCTCCGCTCTGCCGATCGGTGATCCCGCGCCCCCCGACGGCTCGCTCCCCGCCTCCGCGCTCACCGGTCTGGGTGAACGCCCGTTCGGCGTCTACGTCCACGTCCCGTTCTGCGCGACCCGCTGCGGCTACTGCGACTTCAACACCTACACCGCCGGTGAGCTGGGTACTTCCGCCTCCCCGGCGTCCTGGTTGGAGGGACTGCGGCGCGAGTTGGACCTCGCGGCGTCCGTGCTGGGCGCTCCACCGATGGCGGACACGGTGTTCGTCGGCGGCGGCACACCCTCGCTGCTCGGCTCAACGGGGTTGGGCCGAGTGCTCGACGCCGTGCGGTCGTCGTTCGGCCTCGCGCCGGGTGCGGAGGTGACTACGGAGTCGAACCCGGAGTCGACCTCGCCCGAGTTCTTCTCCTCCATTCGTGACGCGGGTTACACCCGCGTCTCCCTCGGCATGCAGTCCGCCGCCCGGCACGTGCTGGCGGTGCTCGACCGCGTCCACACCCCGGGCCGCCCGGTGGCCGCCGCCCAGGAGGCCCGTGCGGCCGGCTTCGACCACGTGAACCTCGACCTCATCTACGGCACGCCGGGCGAGACGGTCGCGGACCTCCGGTCGTCCCTGGACGCCGTGCGCGACGCGGGCGTGGACCACGTGTCGGCGTACGCGCTGATCGTGGAGGAGGGCACGGCGCTGGCCCGGCGGGTCCGGCGCGGCGAGCTGCCGATGCCCGACGACGACGTGCTGGCCGACAAGTACGAGCTGATCGACGCCGCCATGGCCGCACAGGGCCTGACCTGGTACGAGGTGTCGAACTGGGCCGCGTCGGCCGACGCCGCCTGCCGGCACAACCTGCTGTACTGGCAGGGCGCGGACTGGTGGGGCGCGGGCCCCGGCGCGCACAGCCACGTGGGCGGCGTGCGCTGGTGGAACGTCAAGCACCCGGCGAAGTACAGCGAGCTGCTGGCCACCGGCGCGTCACCCGCCGCGGGACGCGAGGTGCTCGACGAGGACGACCGCCGGGTGGAACGCGTCCTGCTGGAGCTGCGCCTGGCGACCGGCCTGCCGCTCGACGTGCTCGACCCCGACGGCCAGGCCGAGGCCAAGACCGCCGCCGCGGACGGCCTGCTCGACCCGTCCGCCCTCGACCGGGGCCGCTGCGTGCTCACCGACCGGGGCCGCCTGCTCGCGGACGCCGTCGTGCACCGGCTCACCTGATCGCCCGGCGGCCGGTCACCCCAGCGTGACCGACGCCGAGTGACCGATCGTCCGGTAGCCCAACGGCCCGTAGAGGCGGGTCACCTTCCCGTCCGGCTCGGTCTCCAGGAACGGCGTGCAGCCGGAGTCGAACACCCTCGCGGTCAGGTCCGCGCAGACCGCCGACGCCACGCCGCGCCGCCGGAACTCCGGCAGCACCGCGATGCCCGCCACCTGCGACAGGTCGTAGTGCGGCGCGGTGCACGCCCCGGCGCCCGCCGGCACGCCGTCCCACCGGGCCAGCACGACCACCCCGCCGTCGCGCAACAACGACCGCTGCCGCGCCACGTCCTCCGCCCCCGCCGTCCCGCCGACGCCGAACGCCGTGTTCTGCACCACCGACACGGCGAGCAGGTCGTCGTCCGAGGTGACCGCCTCGACGGTCAGCCCGGCCGGCCGCGGCGGCGCGGTCAGGTCGTCGATCGCCATCACCGGCAGCAGCTGGTCCACCGCGAACCCGGCCGCCTCCAGCGCCGCGTCCACCACCGGGGACGGCCGCAGGTACTCCAGCCTCGGTGTGCGCGACCGCGCCCGGAACGCCGCCACCAGGGCGTCGACCTCGGCGCCCGTCGGCGCGGCGCCCTCGTCGGGCACGGCGTAGTTCATGAACGGGTTGTCGCTGTGCGCGTCGAAGCGGATCAGGAACGGTCCGACGCGCTCGGCATCGGCCCGGACGGCGTCGCGCAGGGCGGCTTGGATGCGAGTGAGCACACCGGAAGCTACCGACCGGCCCGAAGCCCGGCGACCGGGTTTTCCGATCCCGGCCCGAACCTCCGTAAACTCGAGGTGAAGCAGCCCGGTACGTCGTGGAGGTGACGCGCGTGAACGCCGATGAGCGCCGGTTCGAAGTACTGCGCGCAATCGTCGCCGACTACGTCTCGAACCAGGAGCCAGTCGGTTCGAAAGCGCTGGTCGAGCGGCACAACCTGGGCGTTTCGAGCGCGACCGTGCGCAACGACATGGCGTCGCTGGAGGAGGACGGGTACATCACCCAGCCGCACACCAGCGCGGGCCGCGTGCCCACCGACAAGGGCTACCGCCTGTTCGTGGACCGGCTCAGCGAGGTCAAGCCGCTGTCCACGCCCGAGCGCAAGGCCATCCAGAACTTCCTCGAAGGCGCCTACGACCTCGACGACGTGCTGCGGCGCAGCGTCCGGCTGCTGGCCCAGCTCACCCGCCAGGTCGCCGTCATCCAGTACCCGACGCTCAGCCGCTCGACCGTGCGCCACATCGAGGTGCTCGCCATCACACCCGCCCGGCTGATGCTGGTGCTGATCACCGACACCGGTCGGGTGGACCAGCGCTCCGTCGACCTGGGCGACGTGATCAGCGAGGACAACGTGGCCCGCGTCCGGTCCATGCTCAACGGCGCCATGGTCGGCAAGCGCCTGTCGCACGCCTCCGCCGAGGTCGCGAAGCTGCCCGACGAGGCGCCGGGCGAGCTGCGCGACATCGTGCTGCGGGTCAGCACCGTGCTCATCGAATCGCTGGTGGAGCACCCCGAGGAGCGCCTCGTGCTGGGTGGCACCGCGAACCTCACCCGCAACGTGGCAGACTTCCCCGGTTCGCTGCGCCAGGTGCTCGAGGCGCTGGAGGAGCAGGTCGTGGTGCTTAAGCTGCTCGCCGCGGCCCGCGACCCCGGTCGGATCCTGGTGCACATCGGCGAGGAGAACGAAGCGGCCGAGATGCGCAGCACCTCGGTCGTGTCCATCGGCTACGGCAGCCGGGACAACCTGCTCGGTGGCATGGGCGTGGTCGGGCCGACCCGCATGGACTACCCCGGCACGATGGCGGCGGTGCGAGCGGTCGCCAACTACGTGGGGGAGATCTTGACCGGACGGTGACAGCGGGGGAACACCGCGGTCCCGCAGGACGTTTCGCAAGCGAGCGAGCGCGTGTCGAAGCGCGTTCGCAGGAGGAAACACGGTGGCGAGGGACTACTACGGCACGCTCGGGGTCTCGAAGAACGCGACTCCCGACGAGATCAAGCGCGCCTACCGCAAGCTCGCGCGGCAGCTGCACCCCGACGTCAACCCCAACGAGGAAGCGCGCTTCAAGGAGGTGACCGCCGCCTACGAGGTCCTGTCGGACCCCAAGAAGCGGCAGGTCGTCGACCTGGGCGGCGACCCGTTGGAGCCCGGCGGCGGTGGGATGCGCGGCGGCGGCGACCCGTTCGCGGGATTCGGTCTCGGCGACATCATGGACGCGTTCTTCGGCGCGGGCGGCGGTGGCGGGCGCGGTCCGCGCAGCCGCGTGCAGCCCGGCTCGGACGCGCTGATCCGGCTGTCGATGACGCTGGAGGAGTGCGCGGCGGGCGCGTCGCGCGAGCTGACCGTCGACACGGCGATCCTGTGCGACCGGTGCGTGGGCAGCGGGTGCGCCGAGGGCTCGTCCCCGGTGCGCTGCGACACGTGCGGCGGGCGGGGCGAGGTGCAGTCGGTGCAGCGCTCCTTCCTCGGCCAGGTCGTGACGGCCCGGCCGTGCCCGGTGTGCCGCGGTCTGGGCGAGGTCATCCCGGACCCGTGCCAGCAGTGCGCGGGCGAGGGCCGGGTGCGCTCGCGGCGCACCATCTCGGTCCAGATCCCGGCCGGTGTGGCCGAGGGCATGCGGGTGCGGCTCGCGGGCCAGGGCGAGGTCGGCCCCGGCGGCGGACCGGCGGGCGACCTGTACGTCGAGGTCGAGGAGGTGCCGCACGAGGTCTTCGAGCGCGAGGGCTCGAACCTGCACTGCTCGGTGCGCATCCCGATGACGACCGCCGCGCTGGGCGCCGTGCTGCCGCTGGCGACCCTGGACGGCGAGGAGGAGCTGGAGATCGAGCCCGGCACCCAGCCGAACACCGAGCTGGTGCTCACCGGGCGCGGCATGCCCCGGCTGCGCTCCAGCGGGCGCATCGACGGCCGCGGCGACCTGCACGTCCACCTGGAGGTCGTGACGCCGACCAAGCTCGACGCCCGGCAGGCCGAACTGCTGCGCGAGCTGGCCTCGGTGCGCGGTGAGGACGAGCCGACGCTCGCCCACAACGGCAAGGGCGGCGGCGGGCTGTTCTCCCGGCTGCGCGCCGGCCGCAACCACCGGTGACCCTGCCGGTCTTCCTGGTCGCCGCGCTGCCACCCGGTGACGAGGCCGTCCTGGACGGCCCCGAGGGGCGGCACGCGGCGACCGTGCGGCGGTTGCGCGCGGGGGAGGAGCTGGTGCTCTCCGACGGCAGCGGCGCCCAGGTGCGCTGCGTGGTCGCGGAGGCGTCGAAGGACTCCCTGCGGCTGCGCGTCGTCGAGCGGTGGGTCGTGCCCGAGCCGTCCGTGCGGGTGGTGGTCGCGCAGGCCCTGGTGAAGGGCGACCGGGGCGAGCTGGCCGTCGAACTGGCCACCGAGGCCGGTGTCGACGCCGTCGTGCCGTGGCGTGCCTCGCGCTGCGTGACCAAGTGGGAGGACGGCCCGCGCGGGGCGAAGGCCCTCGAACGCTGGCGCAGCACCGCGCGTGAGGCGGCCAAGCAGGCCCGCCGGGCGCGCGTGCCGTCGGTCGCGGAACCCGTTTCGACGTCCGGGTTGGCGCGGTTGGCGTCCTCTTCGGCGGCCACGCTGGTTTTGCACGAATCCTCTTCGGCGGCCCTCGGATCGGTTCAGCTGCCGACTTCGGGGGATGTGCTGCTCGTCGTCGGACCGGAAGGCGGCATCACCGACGAGGAATTGTCCACGTTGACCGGGGTGGGCGCGCACGTTGTGCGACTGGGCCCCACCGTTCTGCGAGCGTCGACCGCCGCGGCGGTCGCTTTGGGTGCGCTGGGTGTGCTGACCGATCGCTGGCGGTAATGGGGCTTGCTCCCTTCTGGCGAACACCTGACGCAGGGGTTACTCTCATGGCAGAGGGGTCGCGTCGGGCTAACCACGATCGATCCTTCGACCGACTCGCCGGACACCTCCCCCCTCGGTCCGGCGCCGCCGCGTCGTGGTGGGACGACCCCCAGGTCCCACCGCGACGCGGCCTCTTTTTGCCTTCAGGATGGTGTCGATTGCGCATCGCCTACGGATCCCACCCGAGCCAGTTCGGCGAGTATTCCGCGCCGCGTGGTGAATCTTTTCCCGTCGTCGTGGTAATCCATGGTGGTTTTTGGCATCAGCGTTATGGAGTGGAACTCGGCCGCCCGCTGGCCGCCGACCTGGTCGTTCACGGCGTGGCCGCGTACGCCATCGAGTACCGGCGGGTAACCGGAGGCGGTGGTTGGCCCGAGACCGGGGACGACGTGCTCGCCGCGATCGACGCCCTCGACCCGGCGCTCGGCCCGGTCGTCACGCTCGGTCACTCCGCCGGCGGGCACCTGGCCGTGTGGGCCGCCGCGCGCCACCCGCGAGTGGTCGGCGCCGTCTCGCAGGCGGGCGTGCTCGACTTCCTCCAGCACCCGCAGATCACCCGCCGCGCGGCCGAGCTGCTCGGCGGCACGCCGGACGAGGTCCCCGACCGCTACGCCGACGCCTCGCCCGCCGCCCAGCTCCCCATCGCGAAACCGATGGTCCTGGTGCACGGCGAGGACGACGAGGACGTGCCGTTCGCGCAGAGCGAGGCCTTCGCCCGGGCTTCCGGGGCGGAGCTGATCGCCCTGCCCGCCACCGACCACATGGCCCTGATCACCCCGGGCACCGCCGCCTGGGCCACGTGCCGCGACGCCACCCTCCGCCTGGCCCGCCACACGTCCCGCCCACCAACCACCTGACCACTCACCTGAACGCTCACCACACGCGTCCTGAACGCACGACACGCGCGCTCCGAACGTAGGACTCTCGCGAGAGTCCTACGTCCACGTCGCGAGAGTCCTACGTTCAGGACACCCGAGTTGAACGCTCAGGACGGCGCGACCGCCGGGGTGGGTAGCCTGCGGAGCCATGTCCGACTGCCTGTTCTGCCGCATCGTCGCCCGTGAGATCCCGGCGACCGTGGTGCACGAGACCGACACCACGCTGGCGTTCCGCGACATCGCCCCGCAAGCCCCGACGCACGTCGTGCTGGTGCCCAAGGTGCACGCACCCGACGCGGCGGCACTGGCCGCGACCGCGCCCACCGTGCTGGACGACCTGTTCCTGGCCGCCGGCGAGGTGGCCAAGTCCGAGGGCGTCGCGGACAGCGGCTACCGGCTGCTGTTCAACACCGGCGAGGACGCGGGCCAGACCGTCTTCCACGCCCACCTGCACGTCCTCGGCGGTCGCAGGCTCGGCCCGCTGGCCTGATCCGACCCAGAGCGCGCAGCGGGTTGCCGTACCGACTCGCGCGCGGGGCCGCGAGCAGCCCGGAACCGGTTCCGGCGCACGGCGGGACCGGTTCCGCGAGCACGGCCGACCCACCGCGCACCGGAGGTGAACGGGCAGGTCCGCAGGGGTGGACGGGCCCGACCTGCCCGCACCCGCCACGCCGGGCGCGTCCTTACTCCGGTGCGGAGTGTCGGTGGGGACGGCTAGCATCGTTGACAGTAGGCAGAACCCACCCGAGCACGGCGCGAACGCGCAGGAAGAGGGCCCGAGGCCACGTGGCCGGTACCGCTGACAACACGCCGCAGACAGCCCCGACCGCGGCCGACGCCCAGTCCAAGTTCGCCGTGCCCGACGGCGCGGTGCTCGCCCTGCTCGGATCGCGTGACGAGAACCTCCGGCTCGCGGAGGAACTGCTGGTCGCCGACGTGCACGTGCGCGGCAACGAGATCACGCTCTCCGGGCAACCGGCCGACGTGGCGTTCGCCGAACGGGTGTTCTCCGAGCTGGTCACGCTCGCCAGCCGCGGTCAGCAGGTGGGCCAGGACACGGTCCGCCGCACGGTCGCGATGCTGTCCGCGGGCACCGCCGAGTCGCCCGCCGAGGTGCTGAGCCTCGACATCATCTCCCGGCGCGGCCGCACGATCCGGCCGAAGACGCTGAACCAGAAGCACTACGTGGACGCGATCGACCAGAACACCGTGGTGTTCGGCATCGGGCCCGCGGGCACCGGCAAGACCTACCTGGCCATGGCGAAGGCCGTGCAGGCGCTGCAGGCCAAGCAGGTCAACCGGATCATCCTGACCAGGCCGGCGGTCGAGGCGGGCGAGCGGCTGGGCTACCTGCCCGGCACGCTGTACGAGAAGATCGACCCGTACCTGCGCCCCCTCTACGACGCGCTGCACGACATGGTCGACCCCGAGTCGATCCCGCGCCTGACCCAGGCGGGCACGATCGAGGTCGCCCCACTGGCCTACATGCGCGGTCGCACCCTCAATGACGCGTTCATCATCCTGGACGAGGCGCAGAACACCACGCCCGAGCAGATGAAGATGTTCCTCACCCGATTGGGCTTCGGCTCGAAGATCGTGGTGACCGGCGACATCACCCAGGTCGACCTGCCCGGTGGGCAGCGCAGCGGCCTGAAGGTCGTCCGGGACATCCTCGAAGGCGTGGAGGACGTCCACTTCTCCGTCCTGACCAGCAACGACGTGGTCCGGCACCGGCTGGTCGCGGACATCGTGGACGCCTACGAGAAGTGGCAGGTCGAGCAGGACGAGGGTGACGCGGCCGACCGGCACCAGCACCACGCAGGACCCGGTGCGCGGTCCCGAGGGCAGCGCCGGGGACGATAGGCGTCGTGAGCATCGAGATCGCGAACGAGTCGGGCGTGACCGTGGACGAGCCGTCCATCGTCGCCGCCGCCCGGTTCGCCCTGGACCGGATGGGCGTCAGCCCGTTGGCCGAGCTGTCCGTCCTGCTGGTGGAGCTGGACGTGATGGCGGACCTGCACCAGCGCTGGATGGACCTGCCCGGCCCGACGGACGTCATGGCGTTCCCGATGGACGAGCTGGACTCGGCCCGTCGCCCGGACGCGGCGGGCCTCGGTCCGGCGCTGCTGGGCGACATCGTGCTGTGCCCGGACTTCGCCAAGGACCAGGCCAAGAAGGCGGGCCACAGCCTGCTGGACGAACTGCACCTGCTGACCGTGCACGGCGTGCTGCACCTGCTCGGCTACGACCACGCCGAGCCCGCCGAGGAGCGGGAGATGTTCACGTTGCAGAACCGCATCCTGGGCGACTTCCGCACGGCGGCGGCCGAGGCGGAGCGCAAGTCGGCGCAGCGCGAGGCCGACTCGAAGCTCCTCGGGGCGGTCGGCCTGGAGGACGCGGACCGGCCCGACCCGACAGCCTGAGGCGGCCGGCGTGATGGGCGGTTCGGCCGGCTTGCTGGTGTTGGCCGCGGTGCTGGTGCTGTCGGCGGGCGCGTTCGCCGGGGTGGACGCGGCGCTGGGCACGGTGTCGCGGGCCCGGGTGGAGGCGTTGCAGCGGCAGGGCCGGGCGGGTGCCGGGCAGCTGATCGCGCTGCTGGGCGACCGGCCGCGGCACGTGAACCTGCTGCTGTTGCTGCGCCTGGGCTGCGAGCTGGCGGCGACGGTGCTGGTGACGGTGGTGTGCCTGGGGCTCGTCGACACCGACTGGGTGGCCATGCTGGTCGCCGGGCTGAGCATGCTCGTGGTGTCGTACGTGCTGGTGGGCGTGGGTCCGCGGACGATCGGTCGGCAGCACCCGTACGCGGTGAGCCTGCTCGCGGCGGGCCCGATCCGGGTGCTCGGCCGCGTGCTGGGGCCGTTGAGCAGGCTGCTGATCCTGGTCGGCAACGCGATCACGCCGGGCCGGGGCTTCCGCGAGGGTCCGTTCTCGTCCGAGGTGGAGCTGCGCGAGCTGGTCGACATGGCGCAGGAGCGCGGCGTCGTGGACGAGGGCGAGCGGGAGATGATCCACTCGGTCTTCGAGCTGGGCGACACGATCGCGCGCGAGGTGATGGTGCCGCGCACCGAGATCGTGTGGATCGAGCAGATCAAGTCGATCCGGCAGGCGCTGGCCCTGTCGCTGCGCACCGGGTACACGCGGGTGCCGGTGATCGGGGAGAGCGTGGACGACATCGTCGGCGTGGTGAACCTCAAGGACCTGGTGCGGCTGACGTTGGCCGAGGAGCCGAACGGCACGTCGGTCGCGGAGGTGATGAAGCCGGCGTCGTTCATCCCGGACTCGAAGCCGATCGCGGACCTGCTGCGGGAGATGCAGCTGTCGCGCAACCACCTGGCGGTCGTGGTGGACGAGTACGGCGGCACGGCGGGGCTGCTCACGATCGAGGACATCCTGGAGGAGATCGTCGGTGAGATCACCGACGAGTCCGACACCGACGACCGGCCCCCGGTGGAGCACCTGGACGACGGTTCGGTGCGGGTCAGCGCCCGGTTGCCGGTGGACGACCTGGACGCGTTGTTCGGCACGGAGCTGGACGACCACGAGGTGGAGACCGTGGGCGGTCTGCTGGCCCAGCGCCTGGGCCGCGTGCCGCTGCCCGGCACGGAGGCCGAGATCGCGGGTCTGCGGATGCGGGCCGAGGGCGGCAAGGACGAACGCGGGCGGATGCGCATCACGACGGTGCTGGTGCGCCCGGTGCACAACGGTGACAACAGCGAGGGGACCAGCGGTGAGTGACCTCGACCCGGAGGACCAGAAGATCGTCACGCTGGCGCGCTCGGCCCGTGCCCGCACGGGTGCCGCCGAGGGTGCGGCGGTCCGGGACACCGACGGTCGGACCTACGCGGCGACCACCGTCGCGCTGCCGTCGCTGAAGCTGACCGCGTTGCAGGCCGCCGTGGCCGCGGCGGTGTCCAGCGGGGCGGAGGGCCTGGAGGCGGCGGCCGTCGTCACGGCGTCCGCGGAGGTCGACGCCGACTCGGTGGCCGCGGTGCGCGACCTGACGGCCGGTGCGCCCGTGCTGCGCGCCGACGCGTCGGGTGCCGTGCAGGAGACCGTGTAGGTGCGGGACTACGTCACGGTGTGCCGCGGCTGCTGCTGCGGCACCGTCAAGAAGCACCCGGACTACGACCACGAGGAGCAGTTGCGGCGGTTGCGGGCGCTGGCCGAGCGGTCCGGCGGCAGGGTGCGCGTGCGCACCGCCGACTGCCTGGACGCGTGCGAGGACTCGAACGTGATCGTGGTGAAGCCGGCGGGCGGGAAGCCGGTGTGGCTGGGCTTCGTGCTGCACGACGCGGTGATGGACGACCTGGAGCGGTGGCTCGTCGACGGCGGCCCGATGCCGGACGCGCTGGAGCTGAACCGCGTCCGGCCGCCCGCGCAGCGGCCCTGAGCGGCGAGCCCCGGGCCACGACCGTGAGGACCGGGCCGCCCGCCGGTGAGGGGGCGGACCGGCGCCGGCCGGACGGGTGCGCGTGCTCCCGCCGCCGCCTGAAGAGGGCTGACGCGGCGCGGCCGGCGCGGGCGGGGACAATGGACGGATGGATGGTTACCGCTCCGGGTTCGCGTGCTTCGTCGGCCGCCCCAACGCAGGCAAGTCGACGTTGACCAACGCGCTGGTCGGGACCAAGGTCGCGATCACGTCGAGCAAGCCGCAGACCACCCGGCACACCATCCGGGGCATCGTGCACCGCGAGGACGGCCAGCTGGTGCTCGTGGACACACCCGGCCTGCACCGGCCCCGCACGCTCCTCGGCCAGCGCCTCAACGACCTGGTGCGGGAGACGTGGTCGGAGGTGGACGTGGTCGGGTTCTGCGTGCCCGCGGACCAGAAGGTCGGCCCCGGTGACAAGTTCATCGCCGCCGAGCTGGAGAAGATCGCCAAGCGCACGCCGGTCATCGGCATCGTCACCAAGACCGACCTGGTGAGCCAGCAGCAGGTGGCCGAGCAGCTGCTGTCGTTGCAGCGGGTGATGGACTTCGCGGACCTGATCCCGGTGTCCGCCGTGGACGGTTACCAGGTGGACGCCCTGGCGGACCTGGTGCTGGGCAAGCTGCCCGAGGGCCCGGCGCTGTACCCGGACGGCGAGCTGACCGACGAGCCCGAGCTGACCCTGGTCGCGGAGCTGATCCGGGAGGCCGCGCTGGAGGGCGTGCGGGACGAGCTGCCGCACTCGATCGCCGTCGTGGTCGAGGAGATGCTGCCCCGCGAGGGGCGCGACGACCTGGTGGACATCCACGCCAACGTGTTCGTGGAGCGCCCCAGCCAGAAGGCGATCATCCTGGGCCACCGCGGTGAGCGCCTCAAGCAGGTCGGCATCACCTCGCGCAGGCACATCGAGAAGCTGCTCGGCACGCGCGTCTACCTCGACCTGCACATCAAGATCGCGAAGGACTGGCAGCGCGACCCGAAGCAGCTGCGCAGGCTCGGCTTCTAGGCGGACTGGGGTTGCGGAGGTGGCGAACCTCTACCGGGACACGGGCGTGGTCCTGCGGGTGCACAAGCTCGGCGAGGCCGACCGGATCATCACGCTGCTCACCCAGCGGCACGGCAAGGTGCGCGCGGTGGCCAAGGGCGTGCGCCGCACGTCGTCCAGGTTCGGCGCGCGGCTGGAGCCGTTCGGGCACGTCGACGTGCAGTTCTACCCCGGCCGGTCGCTGGACGTGATCACCCAGGTGGAGACGCTGGACGCGTTCGGGGTGGTCCTGGTGGACGACTACCAGCGCTACACGGCGGCGTGCGCGGTGCTGGAGACCGCCGACCGGCTCACGTCCGAGGAGGGCGAACCCGTCCTGCGGCTGTACCTGCTGGTCACGGGCGCGCTGCGGGCCCTCGCGGCCAAGGAGCGGGACGCGTCGCTCATCCTGGACGCCTACCTGATGCGCGCGATGGCGTTCGCGGGGTGGGCGCCGGCGGTCGACGAGTGCGCCCGCTGCGGCGACCCGGGACCGCACAAGGCGTTCAACGTGCACGCGGGCGGCATGGTGTGCCCGCGCTGCCGCCCGCCCGGCAGCGCCTCGCCGTCCGCCGACACCCTGCGCCTGCTCGCCGCGCTGCTGCACGGCCGGTGGGACGTGGTGGACGGCATCCCCACCGGGGCCCGCCGCGACGCCAGCGGGCTGGTCGCCGCGCACCTGCAGTGGCACCTGGAACGGCAGCTGCGCTCGCTGCCGTTGGTCGAGCGAAAGGCGCAGTCCGCGGACGGTTAGAGTCGCCTGCCGCACCACCGAACCCCCTCCGAAGCTCACCCACGAGAGGACAGCCATGCTCCGCCGACGGCGGGTTGAGCGCGTCCAGCGCGTTCCCCGACCCCCGGAACCGCACCCCACCGGCGCCACGCCCCCGGTGCTGCCCGTCGACCTCGTGCCCAGGCACATCGCGATCGTGATGGACGGCAACGGCCGCTGGGCCAACCAGCGCGGCCTGTCCCGCATCGAGGGGCACAAGCGCGGCGAGGCCGTCGTGGTCGAGGCGGCCAAGGGCGCCATCGAGATGGGCGTGAAGTGGCTGTCGCTGTACGCGTTCTCCACGGAGAACTGGCGGCGCAGCCCGGAGGAGGTCCGCTTCCTGATGGGCTTCAGCCGGGACGTGATCCACCACCGCACCGACGAGCTGGACGAGCTGGGCGTGCGGGTGCGCTGGGCGGGCAGGCGGCCGAGGCTGTGGCGCAGCGTCATCAAGGAGCTGGAGGTCGCCGAGGAGCGCACGAAGGACAACGACGTGCTGAACCTGGCGATGTGCATCAACTACGGCGGGCGGGCCGAGGTCGGTGACGCCGCGCGGGAGATCGCCCGGCGGGTGGCGTCGGGCGAGCTCAACCCGGAGAAGGTCGACGAGCGGACCATCGCCAAGTACCTGTACCAGCCCGACATGCCGGACGTGGACCTGTTCATCCGGCCGTCCGGCGAGCAGCGCACGTCGAACTTCCTGCTGTGGCAGTCGGCGTACGCGGAGATGGTGTTCCAGGACATCCTGTGGCCGGACTTCGACCGGCAGGACCTGTGGCGTGCGTGCGAGGCGTACGCCATGCGCGACCGGCGCTTCGGTGGCGCCGTGGACAAGCCCGACGTGGAGGATTCCTAAGTGACCGACCAGGACGCCAAGGTGACCGCGGAGCTGCTGACCGCGGCCCGCGAGGCGTTGGAGATGTTCCACGAGGTGCACGTCGACGACGACGGCGCGCTGAGCTTCCGGCACGCCGAGGTGCCGTGCGCGGTGCAGGCGATGCGGCTGGCCGAGGGCCTGACCGTGCTCAGCCTGACCTGCGTGGTGGCGTGGGACCTGCCCGATGACCGGAACCTGGCCGTGTCCGCCGCCGAACGTGCAGGTCAGGGCCTGTTCGGCACGCTCGGCGTCGTGCGCACCGAGCGGGGGATGGACGTGACGCTGCGGTACGCGTTCCCGGCCGAGGGCCTCAAGCCGGAGCCGTTGAGCACGTTGTTGATGTTGGTCGTGTCCACTGCCTCGCAGCTGCGCAACGAGCTGCTGGCCGAAACCGGGGACGGTGCCTGATGGCTGGTGTGATCGTGTACGAGCCCGATGACGAGAGCGACGTCGAGGGCCTGCCGTGGGCCATCACGTTCGAGGCGTCGGCGGGGGAGGAGTGGGCCTCCTTCGTGTGCGGGCCGTACGAGCGCGACGACGCGGTGAGGCTGGCCGAGGAGGTGCTGGCCTCCAGCCGCGGCGTCACGGCCGTGGTCGAGCCGCTGCTGCCGGTGACGGAAGCGGTGGACGTGCTGGCGACCATCGCGGAGCTGCGCGACGAGGCCGAGGAGGGCTGACCGCTCCCGGGACCACGCCGTCACCCTTTCGACGGCAGAGTTCCGGGACGCGCCTCGCTACGGTGGCGGGACCGTGCCTGCCGGAGGTGTCCCGTGACCGTGAGGACCGCTGTCGCATCGGTCGCGGTGGCGCTGGTCGCGGCCGCCTGGTCGCTGGTGCCGGTTGGTGCGGCGGTGGCGGCGGCGGGCATCACCGTGACCGGCGTCTCGGTCGGTGACTACCCGGACGACGGCCTGTGGGTCGTCGGGACCGCCACCTGCTCCACCACCACCGGGACCGGCACGGTCGACGTGTCGGCCTTCCAGATCCTGCTCGGCGCGAACGCCTTCGGATCCGGCACCACCACCATCTCGTGCGCGGACCAACCGGCCTACTGGTCGGTGTTCGCGAGCACCGGGGCCGGGTGCTTCTACCCCGGCACCGGTTCCGGGTGCTTCCAGCACAACTCGCTGGCCAGCGCGTTCGCCACGCTGACCAGGGCCGGTGTGGCGGAGGCGTCCCACGGAGGACCCTTCCCGACCTGATCGGGCCGGGAGCCAGCCCCACCACCAGCGCCCGGAGGTGCTCGTGCGAGCCAGGAAACTTGCGGTGCTGGTCGGAGCGGCGTTGACGGCGGCCGCGTGGTCGTTGGCGCCGGTCGGGACGGCGGTCGCCGCGGCGGGCATCACCACCACCGGCGTGTCGCTCGTCAGCTCCCCGCAGCCCGGCTTGCAGGTCTACGGGACGGCCACCTGCTCCACCACCACGGGCACGGCCACCGTCTACGTGTCGGCCCTCCAGCTGATGGACACGGTCATCGGCAGCGGGACCACCACGATCTCGTGCGCCGACCAGCCCGCCCACTGGACGGTGTTCGCCGGCCCCGGCTCTGCGTGCACCCCCTTCCCGAACCACACCGGGTGCTTCCGCCCCAACTCGGTGGTCAACGTGTTCGCCACGCTGACCAGGAACGGCGTGCAGGAGGCGTACCAGGGCGGCGGCTTCTCGACCTGACCGGCGGCGCGTCCCCCGGCCGACTGCCGGGCGGTCGGCCGGGTCTCTGGCATCATCCCGACAGTGACAATCACTGGCGAGATCCGCGGATCACGCCCGCGCCGCACACCGCCGCGCTGGAGGATCACTTCGCTGGAAGTGCTCTGCGCGCTGCTCGTGCTGGCGCTGGTGTTGCAGGACTGGCTGGTCGGGGTGCTCGACGTGCCGGTGCTGCGGACCGCGTCCACGGTGTTCGTGGCGGTCTGCGTGCAGGCGCTGCCGTTCCTGGTGCTCGGCGTCCTGATCAGCGGTGCGATCGCGGCTTTCGTGCCGGCGAGCGCGCTGCGCCGGGCGTTGCCGAGCAGGACCGCGCTGGCCGTGCCCATCGCGGGTGTCGCGGGTGTCGCGCTGCCCGGCTGCGAGTGCGCGTCCGTGCCCGTCTCCCGCCGCCTGATGCAGCAGGGCGTGGCGCCGTCCGTGGCGCTGACGTTTTTGCTCGCGGCGCCGGCGGTGAACCCGATCGTGCTGGTGTCGACGGCGGTGGCGTTCCCGAACGCGCCGGTCATGGTGCCCGCGCGGTTCGCCGGTGCGCTGCTCACCGCGGTCGCGATGGGCTGGTTGTGGACCCGGTTCGGCAAGGCCGAGTGGATCGCGGAACGCGCGCTGCGCCGCCTGCCCGACCACGACGGCACGTCCCGCTGGGCGGTGTTCGCCGAGACCGCGCGGCACGACCTGGTGGACGCGGGCGGGTTCCTCGTGCTCGGCGGCGTGTTCGCCTCGGTGTTCAACGTCCTGGTGCCGCAGGCGTGGCTGGAGACGCTGGGCGGCCAGGTCGTGCTGGCCGTGGTGGTGCTGTCGGTGCTGGCCGTGGTGCTGGCGCTGTGCAGCGAGGCGGACGCGTTCGTCGCCGCCTCGATGTCGGCGTTGCCGCTGCTGCCCCGGCTGGTGTTCCTCGTGGTCGGCCCGGCGGTCGACGTCAAGCTCGTCGCGCTGCAGGCCGGCGCGTTCGGCAGGTCCTTCGCGGTCCGCTTCGCCCCGGCCACGTTCGTGGTGGCGATCGCGTCGGCGCTGGTGGCGGGAGCGGTGTTCCTATGAGGGGTGCGGACCGATGAGGCGTGAGACGCAGAACATCCTGCTGGTGCTGCTCGGCGGCGCGCTGCTGAAGCTGTCGCTGACCGGCACGTACCTGCGGTACGTCAAGGAGTCGTTGCAGCCGTGGCTGGTGGCGACCGGCGCGGTCATGGTGGTGCTGGCCGTGGTGTCGATCGCGCGGGACATCCGCGGCGGTCGTGAGCAGGCGGGCGAGGACGGCGGGCACCCCGGCGAGCACGGCGGGCACGAGCACGGCACGTCCCGCAGCCCGTGGATGCTGCTGCTGCCCGTGCTGGCGGTGTTCCTGATCAGCCCGCCGGCGCTCGGCGCGGACACGGTCAACCGGTCCGAGCGCAACGCCGCGCAGGAGGCCAAGTCGTCGAACGGGTTCGCGCCGCTGCCGTCCGACGAGGTCGTCCCGCTCACCATCACCGAGTTCGTCACCCGCACGGCGTGGGACGACTCCGGCTCCCTGGACGACCGCACGGTCAAGCTGACCGGCTTCGTGGTGCGCAAGGACGCGGACGTGTTCATCGCCCGGCTGACCATCTCCTGCTGCGCCGCCGACGCCTCGCCGGTCAAGGCGAAGATGGTGGGTCAGGACCTCGCCGCGCTGCCGACCGACCAGTGGGTCGAGGCCACCGGCCGGGTGGTGCCCGGCTCAGCGACCAGGGAGAGCGCGTTCGTGCCGACGTTCACCGTGGCGCGGGTCGTGCCGGTCCCCGCGCCCGAGGACACCTACGAGGGCTGAGCCGGGCGCGGGGCGCTACGAGGACCGGGCCTGGGCCTTGCCGCAGCAGTCGCTGCACGTGCCGAAGATCTCCACGGTGTGGCTGACCTCGACGAACCCGTTCTCCGCCGCGACCCGGTCGGCCCACTTCTCCACCGCCGGACCCTCCACCTCGACCGTGCGACCGCAGTTGCGGCACACCAGGTGGTGGTGGTGGTGCTGCGAGCAGCGGCGGTAGATCGCCTCGCCGGAGTCGGTGCGCAGCACGTCGACCTCGCCCGCGTCGGCGAGGGACTGCAGCGTGCGGTAGACCGTGGTCAGGCCGATGCCCTCGCCGCGCTTGCGCAGCTCCTCGTGCAGTTCCTGCGCCGAGCGGAACTCACCGAGCGAGTCGAGCAGCTTGGACACGGCGGTGCGCTGCTTGGTCGAACGCAGCCCGGGCACCGCGGTGGTCGGACGCTCGCTTGTGGTCACATCTCCTCCGTCCGGGGGGTCCGGTCGGTCTGGTCGACACCACGCGGCCCCTCGTCCACGTGGGTCACCGCGTCCACGACGATGTGGGCCAGGTGCTCGTCCACGAGCCGGTACACGACCTCGCGGCCGTGCCGCTCGCCGTGCACCACGCCCGCGGCCTTGAGCACCCGCAGGTGCTGGCTGATCAACGGCTGGGCCACGCCCAGCGCCTCGACCAGCTCGTGCACGCACCGGTCGGCCTCGCGCAGTTGCAGCACGATCGCGATCCGCACCGGCGCGGCGAGCGCGCGCAGCAGCTCACCGGCCGCGGACAGGGTCCGGGTCGGCTTGCGCGGCGCCGGTGGTGGTACGCGGCGTTCCGGGGAGTGCACGTGTTCCCCCCGCACTCCGACCGTCACGGCGCCTCCCACGTGGTATGGATTTTCACCACCGATACTACGGCGCTACAGCACGGACACCGCGATGAGCACCAGCACGGCGAGCACGAGCACCCTCAGGACGCGCGCGCTCGGCGGTAGCAGGGGCCACGTGGTCGCGAGCAGCACCGCCACCCCGAGCGCCAGCAGGCCCAGCAGCAGGGCGCCCACCGGGCCCCGGAGCCACACGCCCAGCCCGAACAGCACGAGGACCAGCAGGAACGCCGCCGGCGCGGGCACCCGCGAGAGCGGTCCGGCACCGGGGATCAGGGTCCGCTTCGAGTTACCAGCCACCGTGGCATCCTTGCACCGTGCTGCTCGTGTGCCGCTTCACCGTGGCGGAAACCGGGGTCGAGGCCTTCACCGGGCGTGTCGACCGGGCGTTGGCGCTGCTCACGGCCCAGCCCGGCTGCCGGCGGGCCCAGCTGTCGCGGTCCACCGACGAGGCGGACCGGTTCGTGCTGACCGTCGAGTTCGACTCGGTGGTGGCCTACCGGCGGGCGATGTCGCCGTTCGAGGTGCGTGAGCACGTCATCCCCCTGCTGTCGGAGGCGAGCACCGACGAGCCGGCCGCCTACGAGCCGCTGCTGGTCGCCGCCGACGGCGAGGTGCGCCGCGAGGTGAGCCTGCTGGCCCGTGACGCGGGCACCGTCCGCCTGGGCGAGGCCGCCGGCCCCACCACCCCGCGCTGACCCCGCTCCGCCCGCGCACCCGCCCCGCCCGCGCCGACCTGCGGCTCACCCGCCGCCGACCGGGCTGCCCCCGCCCCGCGCGCCGACCGCGGCAACCGCAGTCGCTCGATGGTGATCAGAGGGCAGCGACTACGCTGGCAAGCCCGTTTCCCGTCCCTTCCAGCATCTCCCGATGGAGTGTCCGTGGCAGCCGATCGCATCGAGACCGTCGTCAGCCTGTGCAAGCGTCGCGGGTTCGTCTACCCGTGTGGCGAGATCTACGGCGGCACCAGGTCGGCCTGGGACTACGGTCCGCTCGGCGTCGAGCTGAAGGACAACATCAAGCGCCAGTGGTGGAACTTCATGGTGCGGGGCCGCGAGGACGTCGTCGGCCTGGACTCGTCGGTGATCCTGCCGCGCGAGGTGTGGGTGGCGTCCGGTCACGTGGAGGCGTTCGTCGACCCGCTGGTCGAGTGCAACTCCTGCCACAAGCGGTTCCGGCAGGACACGTTGGTCGAGGAGTACGCCGAGCGCACCGGCAAGCAGGTGGCCGAGGGTGACGTGTCCGACGTGCCGTGCCCGAACTGCGGCACCCGCGGCCAGTACACCGAGCCGAAGATGTTCAACGGCCTGCTCAAGACCCACCTCGGTCCGATCGAGACCGACGAGGGCCTGCACTACCTGCGCCCGGAGACCGCGCAGGGCATCTTCACGAACTTCCTCAACGTGCAGACCACGTCGCGCCGCAAGCCGCCGTTCGGCATCGGCCAGATCGGCAAGAGCTTCCGCAACGAGATCACGCCGGGCAACTTCATCTTCCGCACCCGCGAGTTCGAGCAGATGGAGATGGAGTTCTTCGTCGAGCCGGGCACGGACGAGGAATGGCACCAGTACTGGATCGACGAGCGCACGCGCTGGTACAACGAGCTGGGCATCTCCAAGGAGAACCTGCGGCACTACGAGCACCCCAAGGAAAAGCTGTCGCACTACTCGAAGCGCACCGTCGACATCGAGTACCGGTTCCAGTTCGGCGGTCAGGAGTGGGGCGAGCTGGAGGGCATCGCCAACCGCACCGACTTCGACCTCACCACGCACTCGAACCACTCCGGCGTCGACCTGTCGTACTTCGACCAGGCCACCAACTCGCGCTACCGGCCGTTCGTGATCGAGCCCGCCGCGGGCGTCGGCCGGCCGATGATGGCGTTCCTGCTGGAGGCCTACACCGAGGACGAGGCGCCCAACGCCAAGGGCGGCGTGGACAAGCGGGTCGTGCTGCGCCTGGACCGCAGGCTCGCGCCGGTGAAGGCGGCCGTGCTGCCGCTGTCGCGCAACGCCGACCTGTCGCCCAAGGCGAAGGACCTGGCCAACGCCCTGCGCAAGCACTGGAACATCGAGTTCGACGACGCGGGCGCCATCGGCCGCCGCTACCGCAGGCAGGACGAGATCGGCACGCCGTTCTGCGTGACGGTCGACTTCGACACCCTCACCGACCACGCGGTGACCGTGCGCGAGCGGGACACCATGTCGCAGGAGCGGGTGTCGATGGACCAGCTGGAGGGCTACCTGGCCGCGCGCCTGATCGGCGCCTGACGCAGGGCTCGTACCCGGTAACGGCACACCGCGGAAAGGTGATAACACTGCTGTGCGCTTAGTGATCTCCACAGACGATCCGACAGACCTGGAGCCGCTGTACGACTGGCTGGCAGGCGAGCCTGAGCTTTCCGTGCGCAAGCAGGTCTCCCTACCGCGTCCGGGCGAACTGGGCGCGGTGACGGATGCGTTGCTGATCTCAGCGGGCAGCGGCGGCGCTCTGACCGTGTTGGCCGCTTCACTGCGCGGGCTCCTCCAGCAGCCGCGGTGGTCGAAGATCAAGTTGTCGGTGCGGCGGGACGCGGATGGCGCCGTCACCGCCGAGATCGATGCCGACCGCGTCCGCGCGAGTCAGATCGAGGCTCTGCTCGCGCGAATCGTCGACAAGGGCTGACGCCGATGGCCGATCCCGCTTTCGCAGGCGCGCGGATCGTCCTGCTGGGTACGTCGAAGTACAGCGATGAGCGATTACCGGCCATCCCCGTGGCGGGTCGGTGCCTGGATGATCTGCGTGCCGTCTTCACCGACCCGGAGACGGGCCTGGTGCGCCCGGAGCAGTGCACCGTGCTCCTCGACGAGGTGGCGATGCCGGTGCTGGGACGCAAGCTCAACCGAGCGATGGCAGGTGCGGAGGACCTCCTCGTCGTTTACTACGTCGGTCACGGCATCGTCGGTCGTCGCCACGAGTTGTACCTGGGGATGCCCGACAGCGACCTGGACGACCCGGCGTTCGGGTCGCTGCCCTACGTGACCCTGCGTGATCGCGTGCTCGACAGCCCGGCCGCCACTAAGATCGTCGTGCTCGACTGCTGCTACTCCGGCCGCGCGATGGGCGAGCCGATGGCCGATCCCGTGTCAGCGGTCGTCGGCCAACTCGACATCGATGGCACCTACTTGCTCACCTCCGCCCAGCGGGACCAGGTCGCCCTGGTCCTGCCAGGGGAGGACCACACCGCGTTCACCGGTCGGCTGTTGCGCCTGATGCGGAACGGTGTCCCGGACGGTGACGAATACCTGACCATCGATGACCTGTACCGGCAGCTGTCGACGGTGATGACCGGCGAAGGACTGCCTCGTCCGCAGAAGCGGGGGACGCGCACCGCCGACCGCTTTCGCATCATCCGCAACCAGGCCGTCCTGGCTCGAACGGAGGAATCGCTCGACGAGCGCTTCGAAGTCGCGGTCGAGCGCGGTCAGGTCACCGGCTACGCCACTGTGGTCGAAGAGTTGCGAGAGGTGCTCGCCGCCCAACGGGCGCTTCTCGGCGACACCCACGTCAAGTGCATCCGCACGTCCCAGCACCTCGCGCTCGCAATCGGTGCAGCAGGTGACCCGCGCGGTGCGCTGAAGTCACTGCGGAACCTGCTCGACCAGCAGCTCGCGAAGGTCGGGCCGGATGACCGCGACACGTTGCGCAGTCGTCAGTTCATCGCCGTCAACACCATGGCCGCCGGAGAACCGGCGGAGGCGCTGCGGATGCTTCGCGTCCTGCTGCCGGACCGCCGCCGGGTGCTCGGGCCCGAGCACCCGGAGACGGTCCGGACCCAGCACCTGCTCGCCCGCGTCGCAGCCGAGGTCGGGGATCGAGAGGAGGCCGTCGCCTTGTTGGCAGATCTGGCCTCTCGCCCGACGGCCGACCCTCTGACGGCGCAGCGGGTGCTGCGCGACCTGAACCTGCTCCGCGAGAGCGAGGCGCGTGATGTTTGAGCGGTTCACCGACCGTGCTCGTCGAGTGGTTGTCCTCTCCCAGGAGGAAGCCAGGAGCCGCGACCACAACTACATCGGAACCGAGCATGTCCTTCTAGGGCTGATTCGTGAGGGCGACGGAGTAGGGGCCGCGGCTCTCAAACGGATGAGTGTCGACTTTGTGGAGGTCCGGCGACGGGTCGACCAGATCATCGGCCGGGGCTTGACCACGCCGCAGGGGCATGTTCCCTTCACCCCGAGGGCGAAGAGGATCCTCGAGATGGCTCTGCGCGAATCACTCGCGCTCGGACAGAACTACGTCGGCACCGAGCACCTCCTGCTGGGGTTGATGCGGGAAGGTGAGGGGGTGGCCGCGCAGGTCCTAGGGGAGTTCGTCCAGGTTGATGCCGTGCGTGCGAACATCGTCCAGCTACTGAAAAACGACGGTGGGGCGCACGGGGTGAAAGCTGTCCCCCAACCACTCCTCCGGTACGGGACGGACCTGATCGCCGCTGCTGACGAAGGAGAGTTCGGCCCGGTGCACGGGAGGCAGCGAGAGATCCGGCGGGTCGCTCAAGCGCTGACCAGGCACAGCCGGAACAACCCGGTGTTGGTGGGAGATCCGGGAGTGGGCAAGAGCACGATCGTCACCGGGTTGGTTTTTGCGCTGGCGAGGGGCGAGGTTGCCGCTGTGCTGCGCGGAAAGCGGATCTACCGGATCGACGAGCGCTTCCTCACCCGCCAAGAGGAGGTCGCCGGAGCGCTCAACGCGCTGAGTGCCGACTCGGACGCGATCCTGTACGTGGACGAGATAGCCGAGGTCGCGGGTCAGGGACCACTCGGCCCGAAACTCCGCGAAGCGGTGGTGAACCGGCAGTTCCAGGTGGTGAGCACCGCAACCCCCGAGGCCTTCGCGGCCTTGGACCCGGCTTTGCTGCACGTGTTGCAGCCGGTTGCGGTCCCGGAGATGTCGGTGGAGATGGCGGCCGACGTGCTGCGAGGGTTGCGTGATCGCCTTCAGGATCACCACCGGTTGAAGATCACCGACGAGGCGTTGCTCGTCGTGGCCGAGTCCGCTCACAGGTACTTTCGCGCCGATCGGTTGCCGAACAGCGCGATCGACCTGCTCGACGAGGTCTGCGCGCAAGCGCACCCGCTTCCCTTGGCGAACACCGTGGCGTACGAAGCGCGGATCGCGGACGTGCGCCACCGGAAGGAGGAAGCCATCGCCGCCTATGACTTCGAAGCTGCTGCCCGCTTTCGGGACGAGGAGAAGGCACTTCTCGCCGAGCGGACTGCCGAGCGGACCGATTCGACGCAAACACCGGCCGTGGTGACGGAAATCACCGTGGCTCAGGTTGTCGCCGACATGCGGGGCGAGTTGGAGGCGGATCACCGGAAACCGGCCGTGCGTGCCCGGCCATTGGTGGACCCGTTCGCGGAATCCGGTGCGGACCTCTGGATGATCAGCTGAGCCCTGCGGATTTTCCTGCCGTCTTCACGCGGTGTTCGGACGGGCTCACGCCGCGCTCCCGCTTGAACGCCGTGCTCAACGCGAACGCGGTGCTGTAGCCGACCTGCCGGGCGACCGCGCCGACCGTGGCGGACGGCTCGCGCAGCAGGTCGGCGGCGAGCGTGAGCCGCCAGTCGGTCAGGTAGGCCATCGGCGGCCGGCCGACCAGGTCGGTGAACCGCCGGGCCAGCGCCGCCCGCGACACCCCGACCGCGTCGGCCAGCGACCCCACCGTCCACGGGCGGGCCGGGTCGCCGTGCAGCAGCCGCAGCGCGCGCCCCACCACGGGGTCGGCGTGCGCCGAGTACCAGGTCGGCGCGTTCGACTCCGGGCGGCAGAACCAGGCGCGCAGCACGGAGATCAGCAGCAGGTCGAGCAGCCGGTCCAGGACCGACTCCTGGCCGGGTTCGTCGCGGGCGACCTCGTCGGCCAGCAGCGGCACCAGCGGCAGTTCCGTGCGCGGCACGACGAGGAACGGCGGCAGCACCGACAGCAGGCGGCGGCTCACCTCGCCGTCCAACTGGTACGTGCCGCTGAGCAGCACCACCGACCCGTCGGGGTTCGCGCCCCACGTGCGCACGCCCAGGCCCCACTGCTCGCACAGCGCCGCCCCGTCCGGCGTGGTGGTGATCCCGCCGGGGTGCACCACCGCCCGCACGGGCGTGGCGGGGTCGTCGGCCAACCCGTACGGGTCGGGTCCGCGCAGCACCGCCACGTCACCGACGTGCAGCCGCACGGGTGCGGCGTCGTGCGGCAGCAGCCACCCGTCGCCGCGCACCACCGCCACCACGGTCAGCGGCGCGCGGTCCTCGACGCGCAGCGACCACGGCGGGTCCAGGACGGTGCGCATGAGGAACGCGCCACGGGCGCGCGGTCCGTCCAGCAGCCCGGCGAGAGCGTCCACGGAGGTCAGCCTAGAGACGCTCGCGCATGCGTTCGAGCTTCGGAGCGATGGTCGGTCCAGGACCGGTCGACTTGACTGTGCTCATGTTCCCCACGGTGACGATCATCGCGGCCCTGGGCTGCGGGATGATGGCTGGAGTCTTCTTCGCGTTCTCCGCGATGGTCATGCCCGGTCTGCGGCGGACCGACCCGTCGGTCGGCCTGGCCGCCATGCGCGCGATCAACCTGGCCGTGGTGAACCCCGCGTTCCTCGGCGTCCTGCTCGGCACGGCGGTCGTCGGCGCGGTCGCGGCGTTCGGCGGCGGCCCGTGGGCGTGGGCGGGCGCGGCGCTCTACGCCCTGGGCGGGATCGTGCTCACGGCGGCGTTCCACATCCCGCGCAACAGCGCGCTCGAACGGCTCGGCACGCCCGAGTACTGGGCCCGCTACCTCCGCGAGTGGGTGCCCGCGAACCACCTCCGGGCGCTGCTCTCGCTCGCCGCCGCCGCGTCGTTCACCCTCTCCGCCCTCCAGTACTAGTCACTGTGCGTTACGAATTTCCCTGAGAATGATCTGCGTCACGAACCATCGAGTGAATTCGTGTCCGAGCGCGTGAAGACGGTTCCCGATTAACCGCCACGTCACCCGCCTTTGTGACACTGGATTGGAGACGCGGCTCATCGGGGGGTGTCATGACGCGCGTTGTCGTCGTCGCACTCGCGCTGGCGCTCGCGGCCCTGCTCGCCCCGTCGCCGTTCGCCCAGGCCCAGGTCCCGCGGGCGGTTGCGACCGGGCACGCGGTCACCACCGGGTCCGAGGAGGAACCCACCCGCGAGTGCCGCACGGCCCCCGAGCCGCGGGCCTGGTCACCCCGGTCGTCGTCGGCCGGGCCGGTCGCGGGCCCCACCCGCAGGGCGCCCGCCGCGCGGCACCGCGACGTCACCGAGCACGACACCCCGCCCGTCGCACGAGGACGGCAGGAACACCTCCGCTCGTGGTCCACACCATCGGCATTGCAGGTGTTCCGGAACTGATCGGCGCCCCACCGCCAGTCGATCGCATCGTCCGACCACCGACGAGTGGGGAAATCCGATGGAATTCCGTCAACCGGCCCACAGTGCCGTCATGCTTTCGCCGCCACCGTCCCAGGAAATGGGACGAACCCGTGCCGGCGACCGATCACCGACCATCTTCGACCTCCGTGCGGCCTCACGCGCTGTGCACGGCGGCTCCGACTTCCGGGGAGCCGACGCGTGAGCCTCCGGACCGAACGACCCGCCCCGCCGGGGCGGTGGAACCCCTGGCCCGACGTCGGCGCGTCGCTGGTGGTGTTCCTGGTGGCGCTGCCGCTGTGCGTGGGCATCGCCGTCGCCTCCGGCGTCCCGGCGGAGCTCGGCATCATCACCGGCGTGGTGGGCGGCCTCGTGGTCGGCCTCCTGCCCGGCAGCACCATGCAGGTCAGCGGACCGGCGGCGGGCCTGACCGTGCTGGTCGCGGACACCGTCGCGGCGCACGGGCTGCGCGCGCTCGGTCTCATCGTGCTCGGCGCGGGCCTGCTCCAGGTGGCCATGGGCCTGCTGCGCCTGGGCCGCTGGTTCCGCGCCATCTCGCCCGCCGTGGTCCAGGGCATGCTCGCGGGCATCGGCCTGGTGCTCGTGCTGGGCCAGCTCTACCCGTTTGCCGGACAGGACCAGCCGACGACGACCGGGGGCAAGTTCGCCGGGCTCCTCGACCTCGCCCGGGCGGCGGTGACGACGCCGGTCGGCCTGGGCGGCGTGGCCGTCGGCGTGCTGACCCTCGTCGTGGCGTGGCTGTGGAAGCGCACGCCGTGGCGGGCGGTGCCGGGGATGCTGGTGGCCGTCGTGGTCGCGTCCGCGGTCGGCGTGCTGCTGCCGCTGCCGCGGATCTCGATCGGCCCGCTGACCGACGTGGTCGACCTGGTCGACTTCTCGCTGCTGGACACCGGCGTGGTGGGCGCGATGCTGACGTTCGCCCTCGTGGCGTCGGCGGAGAGCCTGTTCAGCGCGGCGGCCGTGGACCGGATGCACAGCGGGCCGCGCACCCGGTACAACCGCGAGCTCGTCGCCCAGGGCGTCGGCAACGCGCTGTGCGGTGTGCTCGGCGCGTTGCCGATGACCGCGGTGATCGTGCGCAGCGCGTCCAACGTGGACGCGGGCGCGCGCACCCGGCTGTCCCGCGTGCTGCACGGCGCCTGGTTGCTCGTGTTCGTGGTGCTGCTGCCGGGCGTGCTGTCCTACGTGCCGCTGGCGGTGCTGGCCGCGCTGCTGGTGCAGGCCGGCTGGAAGCTGCTGGCGCCGGGCAAGGTGCTGGCGCTGGCCCGCGCGGACCGGGCGGAAGCCGCCGTGCTGGTGCTCACCGCCGGGCTGATCGTGCTCACGGACCTGCTCACCGGCACCCTCGTCGGCCTGCTGGCGGCGGTGGTCAAGACGGCCTGGGACATGTCCCGCCTGACCGTCACGGTCACCGCGCACGGCGAGGACCACCACCACGTGGCGGTGCGCGGGAACGCGACGTTCCTCAAGCTGCCGGGCCTGCTGGAGACCCTGGAGGCCGTGCCGGACGGCAGCCGGGTCCGCGTGGACCTGACCGAGGTGCACCACCTCGACCAGGCGTGCGGCCAGGCGATCGAGCACTGGGCCGCGCGGCGCAGCGGCGTGGAGGTGATCCACTGAGGACCGGGGCCCGGCGCGGGACGAC
>NZ_JBFAAX010000009.1:35333-36713 GCF_040639995.1 Actinosynnema sp. NPDC023658
GGTGCCGGGCCCGGGCCCCCGTGCCCGCGCCGGGCCCCGCGTCACGCCCCGGCCCGTCGGGCGTGGTTGGCGTGCTTGCGGACGGCGAACGCGTGCGCTTCGACGAGCAGGGAGCGGACGGTGTCGAGCGTGGTCGCGGGCGACACCACGCAGACCCAGTACTGCGACGCGTAGACCGGGTGCGGCATCACCTGGTCCCGCCGCGCGTGGTCGAACCCGGTGTCGAAGATCCCCTGGTCGTCGCGCCGGGTGGGCGGCGGGCCGAACATCGCGGTGTAGGTGGCCTTCGTCAGCCCGATGTTCAGGCGGTACGCGCCGGGCTCGCCCAACCGCGACACGTGGTCGTAGTTGTCGTCGGTGACGATCGTCGCGAACGGCAGTTGGCGCTCGGGCGGGAGGTCGCCGTCCGGGTCGTGGAGGAAGAACGTGTCGCCGTAGGCCTCCATGACGCGGGTCCCGGCGAAGGTCGAGGTGATGTGGTCGGTCATCTCGTCGGCATTCACCCCTTCAAGCGTAACTTTGAACTCCTTTGTGAGACTTCGCCGGAGAACGTCCGAGGAACGCCCTGGTGGACGCTTCGGGACGGGCGGGAAGCCTCAACTCGGAGAACAAGCGCGGGGTGGGCCGGAGCGAGGCCGGGAGCGGGTCGTGAGGTCGATCAGGCCGCAGCGGTGAGCGCGGCGACGAGCGCGGTCGTGACGTCGGTCAGCCGGTCCTTGGCTTCCTGCTCGTCCGCGTCGGTCTGGATCGACAGCACGACCACCGCGTACCGGTCTGCGACCACGCCCGCGGTGTGCAGGTAGAGGTCCGCCGGCTGGTACCACATCCAGCCCTGCTTGGCGTAGGCGTCGACGCCCGGCGCGAGCAGGCCGTACGCCTGGTCGAAGCCGTCCGCGGCGGTGGGGGAGGCGGTGGACAGGGCGGTGACGACGAAGTCGCGGTCGGCGTCCGGGAGCTCCCGCACGATGTACCGGTAGAGCTTCGCGACGTCGTCGGCCGACATCTCGACGTCACCCCACTGGGAGGCGTCCTCGGGGGCGTGGGTGGCGGTCAGGCCGGCCCGCGCGGCCACGCGCTCGATCGCGCCCATGCCGTCGTGCACGTCCCACAGGTCGTTCATCGCGTCGTCGTCGCTCACGCTGAGCGCGCGCCGCAAACGTTCGAGGTCGTCCTTCGGCACCTCGCCGGACGTCAGCAGGTCCACGGCCACGAGCAGCTTGCTCAACGACGCGGAGCGGAACGGGGTGCCGGCGTCCTGGCCGGCCGCGGCACCGGTGTCCAGGTCGAGGACGGCCACGCCCAGGTCGGCCCCTCCGAGGGCGGCCCCGTCGGCCGCACCGACCGCGCCGACCGCCCGCGCCACCGCCGCCGAGAGGTCCG
>NZ_JBFAAX010000009.1:36723-45663 GCF_040639995.1 Actinosynnema sp. NPDC023658
CCGGGCGCGGTGCCCGCGGACACCTGCGCCGGGGACTGCGCCTGGTGCACGTACCCGACCACGGCGACGCCCACGACCAGCGCCACCGCGACCGACCACCAGCGTTTTCGCACCCCTCAACAGTCCTTGTCACAACCGCCTGGTGTCGAGTGGTTCCTCCTGTGCGGTTGCTGAAGACCCCTCCCGGGTGACGACGTAGGCACCGCCCGTGGTGCGTTCGGACACCGCCTCCACCAGTTCGGTGCCGAAGTAGACGAGCCCGGCGCCGTCGTCGGTGCAGTGCGTGACCGGCAGGACGCCCGACGCCACCGCCGCGTGGATCGTCGGCCGCCGCGCCGCCTCGCTGTCGTAGTGCACGCCGTTGCCGTAGGGCAGGAACGCCAGGCCGTTGGTCACCACGCGCAGCTCCGGGCCGAACGAGTCCGTCGAGCCGCCCACGAACCAGCAGATCGAACCGGCGGACACGCCACCGAGCACGACGCCGTCCTGCCACGCCGCGCGCAGGACCGGCCCGAGGTCGTGCACCGCCCACACGGCCAGCAGGTTCGCCACCGAACCACCGCCGACCCACACCACGTCGTGCTCGCCGACGAAGCCCGCGAGGTCGGTCGTCGGCGGCATGGTGAACAGGTTCAGGTGCGACACCTCCCAGCCCGCCACCCGCCCCGCTTCGGAGATGTCGGCGTTGAACCACCGCTGGTCGCCCGCGGCCGTGCCGACGTGGCACAACCTCGGCTTGCGACCGTGCACGCCGGACAGCTCGACGGCGTGGTGGGCGAGTCGGTGGAACTCCAGGTGGGTGCGTCGTCCCGCGCGGAAACCGCCCGAGGTCGCCAGGATGGTCGGCTGGTCTGCTGCCATGGGTGCGATCCTGGCAGCGCTCGCGCCGCGGCGGGTGTGGAATCATCCCCGCCGTGACGTTCCTGCCGAGACTCCGCAGGCTTGTGACGCGTGTCGTCCTCGGCGGCCTCGCGATCGGGCTGCTCGTCGTCGGCGGTACGGCGTTCCGCGTGTGGCAGGTGGCCCGCGAGGACGACCGCACCCACGCCGACATGGCCGTCGTGCTCGGCGCGGCCCAGTTCAACGGCGTGCCGTCCGACGTGCTGGAAGCGCGGCTGGAGCACGCCCGCCGCCTCTACGAGCAGGGCGTGGTGAACTACATCGCCACCACCGGCGGCAGGCAGCCCGGCGACAACTTCACCGAGGGCGAGGCCGGCCGGATCTGGTTGGAGGCGCACGACGTGCCCACCGACCGGATCCTCGAAGTGGGCGAGGGCACCGACACGCTGGGCAGCATCCGGGCGCTCGCCGTCGCCGCCCGCGCGAAGTCGCTCACCACGGCCGTGATCGTCAGCGACCCGTGGCACTCCCTGCGGGCGCGCACGATGGCCGAGGACGAGGGGCTGTCCGCGTGGACGTCCCCGACCCGCAGCGGCCCGAACGTGCAGACCCGCGAGACGCAGCTGTTCTACATCCGCCGCGAGACCGGCGCGCTGCTCTACTACCACCTGATGAAGGCCCCGGCCGGCGCGTTCGACGGCATCCTGCTGTAGCCCTGCCCTTACCCTGGTCCGATGGAGCCGGGCAGATGATCGAGGGCTACACCGGGCACGACTCCGCGCGGCTGCTGCCCGAGCACCCGAAGCGGGCGGTGCTGCCCGGTGCGCGCACCGAGCGCCGCTCGCCCTTCTCCCGCGACCGGGCCCGCGTGCTGCACTCGGCGGCGCTGCGCAGGCTCGCGGGCAAGACCCAGGTCGTCGGCCCCGGCGAGGGCGCGGAGGTGACCGGTGTGCCGCGCACCCGGCTCACCCACTCGCTGGAGGTCGCCCAGATCGGCCGGGGCATCGGTGAGGAGCTGGGGTGCGACCCGGACGTGGTCGACACCGCCGGTCTGGCCCACGACATCGGCCACCCGCCGTTCGGGCACAACGGTGAACGCGCGCTCGACGAGCTGGCCGGGCCGTGCGGCGGCTTCGAGGGCAACGCCCAGACCCTGCGCATCCTGACCCGGCTGGAACCCAAGACCGCCAGGGGCCTCAACCTGACCAGGGCCGTCCTCGACGCCGCCACCAAGTACCCGTGGACCCGCCGTCCCGGGATGGCGAAGTTCGGCGCCTACGACGACGACCTCGACGTGTTCAACTGGGTGCGCGCCGGGGCGCCGGACCACCGGCGCTGCATCGAGGCGCAGGTCATGGACTGGTCCGACGACGTCGCCTACTCCGTGCACGACGTGGAGGACGGCGTGCTCGCGCACCGGATCCGCCTGTCCGCGCTGGGCGACCCGGCGGAACGGGCCGCCATCGCGGGCCTGGCCGCCAAGCACTTCTCCGACGAGCCCGTGTCCGTGCTCGAAGCCACCGCCACCGACCTGCTCGGCTTGTCCGTGATCGCGGACCTGGCCGAGTACGACGGCACGCTGCGCGCCCAGGTCGCGTTGAAGCGGCTCACCAGCGAGCTGGTCGGCCGGTTCGCCTCGGCCGCCGTCGGCGCGACGCGCGAGGTGCACGGCGACGGCCCGCTCCGCCGCTACCAGGCCGACCTGGTCGTGCCGCCCCGGGTCGCGGCCGAGGTGGCGCTGCTCAAGGCGGTCGCGGTGCGGTACGTGATGAGCGACCCGTCGCGGCTGGCCATGCAGGCCCGGCAGCGCGAGCTGGTCGCGGAGCTGGTGCACCTGCTGCTCGACCGCGCACCGGACTCCCTCGACCCGGCGTTCCACCCGGCGTGGACCGCCGCCGGCACCGATGCCGAGCGGTTGCGCGTCGTGGTCGACCAGGTCGCCTCGCTCACCGACGCGCAGGCGGTCGCCTGGCGGGGGGCGCTGGCGAAGAACACCCCCGAACCCCTGTGACCGGTGGCACACTCGATGGCATGGCCGATGAGTCCAGAAGACCGCCAGGCCGTCGGTGGCCGTGGCGCAGACCGAGCCGTGAGCCGGTACCCGCAGGCTTCGAGCTTCCGTTCGACGGGTGGGACGACGACCCGGACGACGGTTCCGCCGGGGTGCGCGAGCCCCGCCACCCCAGACCGCTCGGACCCACGAGCGGCATGGGCGAACGTCCGATCCCGGACGAGCCCATAGCCGTCAAGGAGACCATGTGCCTGATCGAGCCCACCTGACGTTCGCCCTCACCCTCCACGACGCCGTCGCGCCCGATCGCACGCGCAACGCCTGCTGGTCGCCGTACTCGGTGGCCAGCGCGTTGGGCCTGACGGCGCAGGCGGCGCGGGGGGAGACGGAGTCGGAGCTGGTCGCGCTGCTCGGCGCGGACCACGCGAAGGTGCTCAAGGGCGCGGTGGCGGGCGACGACGCGGAGTTCGCCGTCGCCAACACCCTGTGGGCGTGGGACGCGCTGCCGATCGAGGAGGGCTTCCTCACCGACCTCGCCGGGTGGCCTGGCGCGAAGGTCCGCTCCGCGCCGTTCGCCGGTGACCCGGAGGGCTCGCGGAAGTTGATCAACTCCGACGTGGCCGAGACGACCCGCGGGCTGATCCCCGAGCTGCTGTCCGCGGGCTCGATCACGTCCGACACGGTCGCGACGCTGGTCAACGCCCTGTACCTGAAGTCGGCGTGGGTGGAGGAGTTCTCCGACCACGACACCGCCGACCGGCCGTTCCGGGGCGCGGGCGACGTCGCGACCATGCGCCGCGAGGGCAACGCGCGGTACGCCCGACGGGCCGGTTGGGAAGCCGTGGCGCTGTCCGCGCGCGGCGGGGTCGAGGCGGTCGTGCTGCTGCCCGAGGACGAGCTCGGCGGCACCGAGGGCGTGCCGGACGTGCTGGAGGCGTTGGCGCCCGACCGCGTCGAGCTGTTCCTGCCCAGGCTGGACCTGTCCGTGAACGCGTCGCTCGGGCAGGCGTTGCAGCAGGTCGGCGTGCGCACGATGTTCGGCCGCGCCGCCGACCTCGGCGGGCTGAGCCCCGACCCGAGGCTGTACGTGGACGACGTGGTGCACGAGGCCGTGCTGCGGCTGGACGAGCAGGGCTTCGAGGGTGCGGCGGCGACCGCGGTGGTGATGCGGATGACGTCGTTCATCCCGGCCGAGCCCGCCCGCACCGTCCGCGTCGACCGGCCGTACCTGCTGCTGGTCCGGCACGCCGACACGGGCGCGATCTTCTTCCTCGCCCAGGTGGCCAAGCCCTAGCCGCCACGTCCGTCTGCTGTCAGGTCGCGGGCCTGTCACGTCCCGGCCTGTCACGTCCCGGGCGCCCTCCTCGTCCACCGGGTGAAGACCCGAACGAGGAGGGGACATGCCCAGGATCCCGGTCGTCACGACCAAGCAGGCCAACCCGCTGGTGAGGTTGGCCTACCGGTTCGCCAGGCGGAGGTTCGGCGCGGTGCCGGAGCCGTTCACCGTGGCCGCGCACCACCGCCGGCTGTTCGTCGCGAGCGCGCGGCACGAGATGGCCGTGGAGAAGGCCGCGAAGACGCTGCCCGTGTCGTTGCGGGAGCTGGTGGTCTACCTCACCGCGGTGAAGCTGGGCTGCTCGTGGTGCGTCGACTTCGGCACCATGCTGATCAAGCACGAGGGCCTGGACGTCGGCCGGCTCAAGGAGATCCACGACTACCGGACCTCGGACGCCTACACCGAGCTGGAGAAGCTGGCGCTGGCCTACGCCGACGCGATGACCGAGACCCCGACCGCGGTCACCGACGAGCAGGTGGCCGAGCTCGACCGGCGGCTCGGGCACCAGGGCCTGGTCGAGCTGACCTACCTGATCGCGCTGGAGAACCAGCGCGGCCGGTTCAACTCGGCGTTCGGCATCACCGACCAGGGTTTCACCTCGGGTGACGCCTGCCGGGTGCCGCTGCCCTGACCCCGCCTCACGCGGGTTCCGGGAACGGCACGTGGCCGAGCTTGTCCGGGTTCGACATGTCGTACACGCCGGCCACCTTGCCGTCCCGGAGCACGAACGCGCTGACCCGCGCGGTGAGCTCGCCCTGGGCGGCGAACAGCAGCCCCAGGTCGCCGTTGACCAGCACCGTCCGCCCGGAGTCGAGCGCGCCGTCGTACCGGCGCAGCAGGCCGAGCAGCAGCCGGGCCACCTTGTCCGCGCCGCTGACCGCGTTGACCGCGGTCCTGGCCTTGCCGCCGCCGTCGCCCACGACCACCGCGTCCGGGTGCAGCAGGCTCACCACCTGGTGCACGTCACCGGAGGCCAGGGCGCGGACGAACCGCTCCAGCACCTCGCGCTGCTCCTCCAGCGCCACCCGCGGCGGCGGTTCGGCCTCGGCCGCCGCCCGACGGCCCCGGGACGCGTGCTGGCGTGCCGCGGCGACCGTGCAGCCCAGCGCGTCGGCGATCTCCGTGAACGGCACCGAGAACGCGTCGTGCAGCACGAACGACACCCGCTGCTCGGGCGTGAGCCGGTCCAGCACCACCAGCGCCGCCATCCGCACGCCGTCGTCGCGCACCACCGCGTCCAGCGGGTCGTCCTCGCCGGAGGTGACCAGCGGCTCCGGCAACCACTGCCCGACGTACCGCTCCCGCCGCGCCGTGGCCGACCGCAACCGGTCCAGGCAGATCCGCCCGACCACGGTCGTCAGCCAGCCCCTCAGGTCCCGGATGCCCGCGCGGCCGTCGTCGCTGAGACCGGCCAGCCGCAGCCACGCCTCCTGCACCGCGTCCTCGGCGTCCGCGACGCTGCCGGTCAGCCGGTAGGCCACGCCGATCAGGTGGCCGCGGTGCGCGTCGAACGTCGGGGCGAGGGTCCGCCCGGTGGTGCGCGCGTCCCCTGCCAGGATCTCCTCGCCTGCGGTCACGGGCACCAGTCTGCCAGCACTAGACTCGCTCGACGTGGCAGGACGCATCCGGGAGAGCGACATCGCAGTGGTGCGTGACCGGAGCCGGATCGACGAGGTCGTGGGCGACCACGTCTCGCTGCGGGGAGCCGGTTCCGGTGCGCTGAAGGGCCTGTGCCCGTTCCACGACGAGAAGTCGCCGTCGTTCAACGTCCGCCCGTCGCACGGCACGTTCCACTGCTTCGGCTGCGGTGAGGGCGGCGACGTCATCGCGTTCGTGATGAAGATCGAGCACCTCGGGTTCGTGGAGGCCGTGGAGCGGCTGGCCGACCGGGCGGGCATCCAGCTCACCTACGAGGGCGGCGGCGCGACCGTCCAGCGCGACCGGGGCACCCGCAGCAGGCTCATCGAGGCGCACCGGGTCGCCGCCGAGTTCTACGCCGAGCAGCTGGCCACGCCGGACGCGGTGGCCGCGCGCGAGTTCCTGGCCCAACGCGGCTTCGACGAGGCCGCCGCCCGCCAGTTCGGCTGCGGTTTCGCGCCCGGCGGCTGGGACAAGCTCACCAAGCACCTCCTCGGGCGCGGGTTCGAGCTGACCGAGCTGATCAAGGCCCAGCTGACCAAGGAGGGCAGGCAGGGACCGATCGACCGGTTCCACCGCCGGCTGCTGTGGCCGATCCGGGACATGGGCGGCGAGGTCGTCGGGTTCGGCGCGCGCCGGATCTTCGACGACGACCCGATCCAGGCCAAGTACCTCAACACCAGCGAGAGCCCGATCTACAAGAAGTCCCAGGTGCTGTTCGGGCTGGACCTGGCCAAGCGGGAGATCGCCAAGCGCAGGCAGGCCGTCGTGGTCGAGGGCTACACCGACGTGATGGCCATGCACCTGGCGGGCGTGCCCACGGCGGTCGCGTCCTGCGGCACGGCGTTCGGCTCGGACCACATGAACGTGCTGCGCCGGCTGCTCATCGACGACTCGCTCAACGGCGAGGTGATCTTCACCTTCGACGGCGACGCGGCGGGCCAGAAGGCGGCGCTGAAGGCGTTCGAGGGCGAGCAGGCGTTCTCCGCGCAGACCTACATCGCGATCGCGCCGGACGGCATGGACCCGTGCGAGCTGCGCCAGGCCAAGGGTGACGTCGCGGTGCGCGACCTGGTGGCCCGCCGCACGCCGCTGTTCGAGTTCGCCATCAAGACCCGGCTGAAGGACTACGACCTGGACTCGGTGGACGGCCGGGTCGAGGCGTTGAAGACGATGGTGCCGTTCGTGGCGCAGATCAAGGACCGGGCCAAGCGGGACGGTTACGCGACCCGGCTGGCCTGGTGGGTCGGCTGGGACGACGAGTCGGCCGTGGTGCGCCGGGTGCGCGAGACGGCGAACGGCCGTGCGCCGGCACCCGCCCGCCGTGCGGCGCCGGTGGACCCGAACCAGGGCGCGCTGGGCGTGGACGTCGACGGGCCGCCGCGCCCCGACCCGCGCGACCCGGCGCTGTGGGCGCAGCGCGAGGCGTTGAAGGCGGCGTTGCAGCTGCCCGAGATGGCCGGGCCGTACTACGACTCGCTGCCCGACGAGGCGTTCACGCACCCCGCGTACCTGGCGCTGCACCAGGCGGTGCGGGAGGCGGGTGGCGCGTCGTCCGGGCTGTCGGGCCCGGCGTTCCTGGACGCGGTGTCGCAGGCGTGCCGGCAGCAGTCCGTGCGGTCGGTGCTGACCGAGCTGTCCGTGGAGCAGCTGCGGGTCAAGGCGGACGACCAGTACCGGTACGTGCAGAGCGTGCTGGCGCGGTTGCAGCAGATCCTGGTGTCCGGGCAGATCACCGAGATCAAGTCCCGGCTGCGGCGGGTGTCACCGATCGAGGAGCCCGACGAGTACCGGGCGCTGTTCGGGGACCTCATCGCGCTGGAGGACTACCACAAGGCGTTGGGCCAACAAGCGGTGGGCGGGCTGTGATGGGGCTGTTCCAGAGGGTTTTCGGCTCGGGCGCACCCGAGGGGTTCACCGGCGCGCTGGAGGCCGACGAGCACGTGCTGGCGTCGGCCGCGGCGGGCTCCGGCTGGCTCGTGGCGACGTCGCACGGGCTGTGGTTGCCGGGCGACCCGGAACCGCGCCGGGTCGGCTGGCACCTGGTCAGCAAGGCGACGTGGAGCGGGGGCGCGTTGGCGGTCGTCGAGGCGGTCGAGGACGGCACGGCGGGCGACGCCGTGGTGCTGCGCGACCTGGCGCCGCGGCGGTTCCCGCTGGAGTCGCCGGGCAAGGTGCCGCAGGTCGTGCACGAGCGGGTCACCGGGTCGATCAGGTCCCGGGAGCACAACGCGACCGTCGGCGCGTGGTTCGTGCAGCGCAAGGTGGCCGGGCGTGACGGCGTGGTGCTGCAGGTGCGGCCCGACCGGGGGACCGACGTCGAGCGCGTGCGGGAGGTCGCCGCGTCGGTGGCGGCGAAGATCGGCAAGCTGCGCGGCTGACGTTGTGACCTCTTGCAGTACGCGCGTACTGTAGCAGTACGTCCGTACTGCTACTTGGGGTGTGCGCATGTGGGATCCGGGCAAGTACCTGGCGTTCTCCGACCACCGGTCGCGGCCGTTCCACGAGCTGGTGGCGCGCGTCGGCGCGACATCGCCGCGACGGGTGGTGGACCTGGGCTGCGGTCCGGGGAACCTGACCGCGACGCTGTCCGAGCGGTGGCCTTCGGCGGTGGTCGAGGCGCTGGACTCGTCGCCGGAGATGGTCTCGGCGGCACGGGCGCGCGGCGTCGACGCGCGGGTCGGTGACGTGGCCGCGTGGGAGCCCGCGCCGGACACCGACGTGGTGGTGACCAACGCGGTGCTGCAGTGGGTTCCGGGGCACGAGGAGCTGCTGCGGGGGTGGGCGCGGGCGCTACCGTCCGGCGCGTGGCTGGCGGTGCAGGTGCCGGGGAACTTCGCCGGGCCGTCGCACGAGCTGGTGCGGTCGTTGGTCGACGCGTCGTGGCCCGCGTTGCGGGGCCTGCTGCGCCCGTCGCCGGTGCTCGACCCGCAGGGGTACGCGGAGGTGCTCGACGGCTGCTCGGTGGACGCGTGGGAGACCACGTACGTGCAGCGGCTGGAGGGGGAGGACGCCGTGCTGGAGTGGATCACGGGGACGGCCCTGCGGCCGATCCGGGCGGCGCTGGACGACGCGGACTGGGCGGCGTTCCGGGGCGCGCTGGCGCCGGCGCTGC
>NZ_JBFAAX010000010.1:0-45393 GCF_040639995.1 Actinosynnema sp. NPDC023658
CGAACCCGGTGACCGGCTCGCCCACCGGCCGGGGGTGGGCGCGGTCGCGCACGTCGAACAGCACCACGGTCCGGTCGTCGCCGCCGGTGGCCAGCAGCGTGCCGTCGTGGCTGAACGCCACCGCCCGCACCTGGCCGGAGTGCAGGCCGAGCGGTTCACCCAGCGGGTGCGGCGCGGCCGGGTCGCTCACGTCCCACAGCCGGGCGGTGTGGTCGCCGTTGGCGGTGGCCAGGGTCCGCGAGTCGGGGGTGAACGCGAGCAGGTAGACGGTGCCGTTGCCGCCCATCAGCGGCTCGCCCAGGGACCGCGGGCGCTCCGGGTCGCTGACGTCCCACAGCCGCACGCTCGTGTCGTTGCCGGCGGTGGCCAGCGTGCGGCCGTCCGGGCTGAACACGGCCGAGGTGACCCAGCTGCGGTGGCCGGTCAGCGGCGAGCCGAGCGGCTTCGGGTCGTCCGGGTCGCGCAGGTCCCACAGCCGCACGGTCTGGTCGAAGCTCGCGGTGGCCAGGAACTTCCCGTCGGGCGAGTAGGAGGTCAGGTACACCGGCCCGGTGTGCCCGGCCAGCGGCACCGCCAGCGGCGTGGTCTGGGTGGACAGCAACCGGGTCTGCACGTCCCGGTCGTCGGGCCGCATCCGGTGCGCGACCAGCGCGAGCTCCGCCGACAGCGACGGGTCGGACTCCAGCAACCGGTCCGCCTCCGCCACCACCTGCCGGAACACCGCGTCGTCGCGCTGCCGCACGGCCACGACCGCGGCGGTGGCGGCGATGAGCGCGAGCACGACCACGCACGCCACCGCCGCGCGTCTGCCCCACGCGGCACGCCTGCGGTACTGCATCGACACGGCGAGGAAGTCCTGGGCGGTGCCGGTCAGGCCCTCGTGGCCCGCCGCGTCCGCCCAGTGCCGCGCGGTCTCCAGCCGCGCACCCCGGTAGAGCAGCGACGAGTCGCGGTCCTGGGCGGCCCACGTGACCGCGTCCTCCTCCAGCCGCTGCCGCAGGAGCTGGCCCTCGCGGTCCTGGTCGATCCAGCTGCGCAACCGGGGCCACGCCTGGAGCAGCGCCTCGTGCGTGATCTCCACCGAACCCGCGTCCAGCGTGACCAGGCGGGCCCGCGCCAGCACCTCCAGCGCCTCCTCGCCCGCGGCCCGGTCGGCGGCCTGCTCGACCAGCTCGTGCCGGGTCGAGCGGCGGCGCGTGTCCTGGGTGTCCTCGCCGACGCGCACCAGCCGCAGCAGCAACGGCCGCGCGGCCTGCTGGGCCTCCGGCGCGAGGTCGGCCCACGCCCGTTCGGCGGTGGCCGCGACCGCGCCCTGGATGCCGCCCGCCGAGCGGTAGCCCGCGATGGTCAGCTTGCCCGCCTGCCTGCGCTGCCAGGTGGCCAGCAGGGCGTGCGACAGCAGCGGCAGCGCGCCCGCGTCGTACGCGCCCTGACCGCCCCTGGCCTGCGCCCGGCCGCTGCGCACGCCCAGGTCGCGCAGCATCAGCTCGATCAGCCCCGGCTCCAGTTGCAGCCCCGCCGCCTTCGCGGGCCGCGACACCGCCTCCCGCAGCTCCGCCGACGTCATCGGACCGAGCACCATCTGCCGGTCCTGCAACGCGTCGGCCAGCTCCGGGAACGCCAGGCAGCGGCCGTAGAAGTCGGCCCGCACGCCCACCAGCACCACCGCGGGCGCCCGGCCGCCCGGCACCGCGGGCGTGCACGCCACGTGCAGCGCCTGCACGAACACCTGCACCCGGCTCTCGTCCGAGGACAGCGTGAACGCCTCCTCGAACTGGTCCACCACGACCAGCACCCGCTCGCCGCCGTGCCGGGCCGCGTGGGCCGCGAACGCCGCCCGGATCTGCGAGGCGAACCGAAGCACGCCCATCAGCGTCTGCCCCAGGAACGTGTCCGGGCCGTGCCCGGAGGCCACCAGGTCCTGGTCCATCCCGTCCAGCGTGAGCGCCATGTCGAGCACGCCGGCCAATTCCGGTACCTGCCGCACCAATTCCTTCACCGGATCGGCGCCCGGCGTGATGACCACCGCCGGCCAATTCGTCGAACCGGGCACCGCCAATGCCCCGTCGCGAATGGACGGAATGACGCCCGCGCGCACCAGTGACGATTTACCGGCACCCGATGCGCCGACCAGCATCACGATTCCGCCGGTTTCCGCCGCACTGCCCAACCGGGACACCAGCGCGGCCGTGCTGCGTTCCCGGCCGAAGAACCAACTGGAATCCTCCGGCTGGAACGCGGCCAAGCCGCGGTACGGGCACACGCCGATCTCGTCGGAGCTCGGCGGGTCCTCGTCGTCGGGCGCCGACACCGGGCTCGCCAACGCCTCCTCCCACAGCGCCCGCCACGCGTCCAGGTCGTACAACCCGGCCGCCGGCGGCTGCGGGCGCGTCTTGCGCGCCTCGCCGATGAGGACCTCGAGGACTACCGAGAGTGCCGAAAAACGGGCCGGCACGTTGCGCCCCCGACGCCAGTCGCTGACCCGCTGCGCGGTCGCCCGCACCGGCCGGCCGCGCTCGTCGGTGCGCCGCGCGCGCCCCACGGACTCGGTCACCTTCTTCAGGGGCGGATCGCCCGCCTCGGCGTAGAGCAGCGCGAACCGCTCCGCGAACACGGCACGGGGACCCGACCCCTGACCGGAACCAGCCATCCGCGGCGTGCCTCCTAGAGGTCCGGAGTTCCGGACCGGAAAACCGGATGTGAGCGCGTGAACAGGTCGTTTGCCGACCGGTGGAGCCCTTGTCGGTCCACCCTAACGACTTGCGCTGACAAGCTCATCGAGACGTTCCGGTGACGTCATCAGGTTGTGCGAAGGGACCGGTCGAAGTGGTTTCGCAGGCAACTACCGCGAGTGGCAGCTCGTTCGTCGCTGAGGGGTCCTGGGGGTCTTCTCAGCGCTGTGCACCGAACCGACCCGGTCGGTGGAACGGTGCGGCGACCTGCCATGCCGAACGGAGTTGACCCGGAGCGGACCACCCGTCCGCCGGTCACGGCCCGTGAGGACCGGGGCTTCCCCGGTGAAGCACGGGTCTGCCCGATCCTGAGGACGGTGCTGGACGCCCACGGCCGCGACCGGGCCGAGGTGGGACTGGACCAGTTGGCCCGGCTCGCCGCCCCGGCGCACGGCTAGCGGTGTCGGACCCGGGGCCGTGGCGGCCCCGCGGGCGCGTCGCACCGAGGAGTGCGGCGCGGCCGGTCCGGCACCCCTTCCATCCCTGTCGCATTTCCGCCGGCCGACGGGCCCGGCTTTGACCGATGCTGGTGCCGTGCACGAAGACGCGGAACGTTGTGCCCGAGCCGTGCGGTCGAAAGACGCCCGGTTCGACGGGTGGTTCTTCACCGCCGTCGTGACCACCCGGATCTATTGTCGACCGAGTTGTCCCGTCACCCCGCCCAAGGTCGGGAACATGCGGTTCTACCCCAGTGCGGCGGCCGCGCAACAAGCGGGATTCCGGGCGTGCAAGAGATGTCGCCCGGACGCGTCGCCGGGATCTCCTCTGTGGAACCACCGCGCGGACTCGGTGGCCAAGGCGATGCGGATGATCGGCGACGGCGTGGTGGACCGCGAGGGCGTGCCGGGACTGGCCGCCCGCCTCGGCTACAGCGTCCGGCAGGTCGAACGGCTGCTGCTGGCCGAGCTCGGCGCGGGACCGCTGGCACTGGCCAGGGCGCAGCGGGCGCAGACCGCCCGGCTGCTCATCGAGACGACCGCGCTGCCGATGGCGGAGGTGGCCCTGGCCGCCGGGTTCGCCAGCGTCCGCGCGTTCAACGAGACGGTGCGCGAGGTGTTCGCGCTGTCGCCCACCGACCTGCGCACCCGCAGGCGCCCGGTCCACGACACGCCCGGCGTGCTGTCGCTGCGGCTGCCGTTCCGCGCGCCGCTGTGCCCGGACAACCTGTTCGGCCACCTCGCGGCGACCGGCGTGCCGGGGGTGGAGGAGTGGCGCGACGGCGCGTACCGGCGCACGCTCCGCCTGCCGCACGGGCCCGGGGTGGTGTCGCTGACGCCCCAGGCCGACCACGTGGCGTGCAGGCTGGCGTTGAGCGACCTGCGGGACCTGTCGATCGCGATCGCCCGCTGCCGCCGGATGCTCGACCTCGACGCCGACCCCGTCGCGGTGGACGAGCAGCTGCGCTCGGACCCGCTGCTCGCGCCGGTGGTCGACGCGGCACCGGGGCGGCGCGTGCCGGGCACCGTGGACGCCGCCGAGTTCGCGGTGCGCGCCGTGCTCGGGCAGCAGGTGTCCACGGCCGCCGCCCGCACGCACGCCGCCCGGCTGGTGCGCGCCGCGGGTGAACCGATCACGGACGACGGCCTGACCCACCTGTTCCCGACGCCCGGGGCGTTGGCCGAGCTCGACCCCGCGGTGCTGGCGATGCCGCAGTCCCGCAAGACCGCGTTCCGCGCGCTGGTCGAGGCGCTGGCCGACGGCTCGCTCGACCTCGGCGTCGGCGCGGACTGGGAGAAGGCGCGCGCCGACCTGCTGGCGCTGCCCGGCTTCGGGCCGTGGACGGTGGAGGTGATCGCCATGCGCGCGCTGGGCGACCCCGACGCGTTCATCCCCACCGACCTCGGCATCCGCGCGGCGGCCCGCGCCCTCGGCCTGCCCGACACCCCCGCCGCCCTCGTGCGGCGAGCCCAGGCGTGGCGCCCGTGGCGGGCGTACGCCGTCCAATACCTCTGGGCCACCGGTGACCACGCGGTCAACCGGCTGCCCGCCTGAAAGGACGTCCGGCGATGAGCCACACCACCGTCGACAGCCCCGTCGGCCCGCTGACGCTGGTCGCGCACGACGGCGCGCTGTCCGGCCTGTACATGACCGAGCAGCGGCACCGGCCGGCCGACGAGTCGTTCGGCCCCGAGGACCCCGCGCCGTTCGGGGACGTGATCGCGCAGCTGGCCGAGTACTTCGACGGCACGCGGACGGCGTTCGACCTGCCGCTCGACCCGCTCGGCACGCCGTTCCAGCGCACCGTCTGGCGGGCGTTGGGCGAGATCCCGTACGGCGGGACCGTGACGTACGGGGAGCTGGCCCAGCGGTTGGGCCGCCCGTCGGCCGCGCGGGCGGTCGGGCTGGCCAACGGCCGCAACCCGATCGGGATCATCGTGCCGTGCCACCGGGTCGTCGGCGCGAACGGCGACCTCACCGGGTACGGCGGCGGGCTGGAGCGCAAGCGTCAGCTGCTCGACTTCGAGCAGGGGTCAGACGCCTACCGGCTGCCGATCTGAGGCCTGCGCGCGGCGGTCGCGGCGCTTGCGGGCGTCGCCGCGCTCCAGCCACCACTCGGCCAGCAGGAACGGCACCACCCACCCCATCCACGCGGACAACCCGGCGATGGCCTGGATCAGTGCCACCTCGCTGCCGCCGAACGTCGTGTCGAGCTGCGGCGAGAGCACGAGCACCCAGACGACCGACCAGATCCGGTTGCTCATGATCGACGCGGTGAGCGCGAAGCTGCGGATCATCCACCGCCGGTGGTCGACGTACCGGCGTTGCCGGGCCATCCGGAGACCGGCGACGGTGAACCCGAGCCACAGCACGCCCAGCAGCACCGTGCCGACCTGGTTGAGCGGCCCGAACGGCGAGACCGAGCCGATCGCGACGGCCGTGACCGACGCCGGCACCACGCCGCCGAACACGTACGCGCGGCCGACCCGCCGGTGCGCCACCGGGTACCGCGCCCGGAACCACGGCCACACCTGCACGACGCAGGTCAGGATGGCGATCGACCCGAAGACGACGTGCGCCACGAGCACCGGGAAGTGCCACGGGTGGTCGGGCGGGCGCGGCACCCGCGACAGCGCCGGGTCCAACGTCAGGTAGGGCGGCAGCGAGAACGCCACGAACACCAGCACCACGAACGCGAACGGCGCCACCCAAGGACGCCGGTACCACTTCAACTTCCCCATGCCGGCAACCCAACCGCCGCCCGCTGACAACCCGCGCACCAACCGCGCACAACCCTCTCGCATTGACAAGAGAAGTTGTCTTGACAGGAGTTGTTGTCGGTGGGAGGGTCCTGCCATGCACGAAGTGGCGGTGATCGAGGACCCGGCCGCGGCCGAGGTGTCGTTGGACCCGGTGCGGGCGAGGCTGCTGGCCGAGTTGGCCGAGCCGAACTCCGCGACCACGCTGGCGGCCAAGGTGGGGCTGCCCCGGCAGAAGGTCAACTACCACCTGCGCACGCTGGAGCAGCACGGGCTGGTCGAGCTGGCCGAGGAGCGGCGCAAGGGCAACATGACCGAACGGGTCATGCGCGCCACCGCCGCCTCCTACGTCATCTCACCGACCGCCCTGGCCGCCGTCCAGCCCGACCCGGGCCGCGCGCCCGACCGCCTGTCGGCCCGCTGGCTCCTGGCCGTGGCCGCACGGCTGGTCCGCGACGTCGGCACGCTGATCACCGGCGCGGCCAAGGCGGACAAGAAGGTCGCCACCTTCGCGCTCGACGGCGAGGTCCGCTTCGCCACCGCGGCCGACCGCGCCGCGTTCGCCGAGGAGCTGGCCGCGGCCGTCACGGACCTGGTCGCGAAGTACCACGAGGAAACCGCGGCCGGCGGACGCGCGCACCGCGTCGTCGTCGCCGTCCACCCCAGCATCCCGAAGGACTGACGAGATGGGTCACGCGTTCGAAGGCGTCAACGAGGTCGAGCTGGACGGGGTGACGCCGGAGCAGGTCTGGGAGGCCATCGCCACCGGCCCGGGCATCGACTCCTGGTTCATGGGCGCCAACGAGGTCGAGCCGGGCGCGGTCGTCCGGCAGGCCTTCGGCGGCTACCAGCCGGCCCACGCGATCACCGCCTGGGAACCCGGCAAGCACCTGGCCTACGGCGGCGACGAGGAGCCCGACGGCCGGTTCGTCGCCTACGAGTTCCTCATCGAGGGACGCGAGCAGGGCAGCACCGTCCTGCGCATGGTGGCGACCGGCTTCCTGCCCGGCGACGACTGGGAGGACGAGTTCGAGGCCATGACGGCGGGCGGCGAGATGTTCTGGCAGACCCTCGTCACCTACCTGCGCCACTTCGCCGGGCGCACCGCGCGACCGGTCACCGCCTTCGGCCCGCCCGTCGCGGACCTGCCCGCGGTGTGGTCGGCCCTCGGGCGCGAGCTCGGCCTCGACCGCCCGGCCCGCACCGGCGACCGGGTCACCGTCGTCGGCGAGGACGGCGTCGTCTACTTCGCCAACGCCCAGACCGTCGGCGTCCGCACGGACGGCGCGCTGTACCGCTTCGTCGAGGGCGTCACCGGCGGCCTGATCGCCATGCACCACGTGTTCACCGACGACCACCGCGACGAGCGGTCCTGGTCGACCTGGTTGGGAGGACTGGCATGACCGAGGGCAGGGTCGTCTCCGCGGACGACACCGGGATCGCCTACACGCGCACCGGGTCCGGACCGGCGTTGATCATCGTGGACGGCGCGCTGTGCCACCGCGCCTTCGGGCCCTCCGCCGCGCTGGCCAAGGCGTTGGCCGGGCACTTCACCGTCTACACCTACGACCGCCGCGGCCGGGGCGAAAGCGGTGGCGGCACGCCGTACGACGTGGAGCGCGAGGTCGAGGACATCGCCGCGCTCGTCGACGAGGCGGGCGGGTCGGCGCACCTGTTCGGCATGTCCTCCGGCGGCACGCTGGTCGCCGAGGCGGCGCACCGGGGCGTGGCGGCCGAGCGGATCGCGATCTACGAGTCCCCGATGGTCGTCGACGGCACCCACGAGCCGATGCCCGAGGACCTCCCGGCCCGGGTGCGGCGCGCGGTCGACGAGGGCCGCCGGGGTGACGCGGTCAAGCTGTTCATGCGGTACGTCGGCACGCCCGGCTTCTTCGTCGCCGTGCTCCAAATGCTGCCGCCGTGGAAGAAGCTCAAGGGCGTCGCGCACACGTTGCCGCACGACTTCGCGCTGGTCGGTGAGTTCCAGCGGGGCACGCCACCGCCCGCCGACCGGTGGTCCGGCGCGAAGGTGCCCGCGCTGGTGATCGCCGGCGGCAAGAGCCCGGAGTACATGCGCAACGCCCAGGCGGTCCTGGCCGGCGCGCTGCCCGACGCCGAGCTGACCGTCCTGCCCGGACAGACGCACATGGTCAAGGCCGCGGTGACGGCACCGGTGCTGGTCGACTTCTTCCGGCGCTGACCCCTCCCCGCGTCGACCGCTCCCGGCGGTGGGCGCGCGGGAACCGGTGGTGGGCGAGGGATCCTCGTCCACCACCGTCTCGTGCGGACGGTCTCAGGGCTTGCGGCCCACCGCGCCCGCGATGCAGTAGCTCACCGCGTCGAGCTCCTTGAGGCGCGGCCCGTCCGGCCACCAGTCGGCGCAGATGACCAGCCCCGGCTCGACCAGTTCGAGGCCGTGGAACAGCTCGTGCAGCTCCTGCATGGTGACGAACCGCCCGCTGCCCATGGGGGAGTGCAGGAACGTGTCCTCCATCCGCCGCGCGATGGCCGAGTGCTCCTCGGTCTCCGGGTCGAGGAAGTGCGAGATCGCCACGTACGAGCCGGACGGCAGGGCCTCGATGTACTCCGCCATGATCTCGGCCGACGTGGGCGAGGTGCCGTTGTAGTGGTGCAGCGTGCCGAGCTGGAACAGCGCCAGCGGCTCGGTGAAGTCGATGTGCTTGCGCACGACCTCGTCGTTGAGGATCTGCTGCGGCTGGAAGATGTCCGCCGCCGAGAAGTGCGTCCGGTCGTTCTCCTCCAGCAGCGCCCGACCGTGGGCCAGTACCACTGGGTCGTTGTCGACGTAGACGACTCGGGCATCCGGGTTAATCCGCTGGGCTACCTGGTGGGTGTTCTCGGCGGTGGGCAGTCCCGAGCCGCAGTCGAGGAACTGGTTGATACCCGTTTGGCTCGCGACGAACCGGGTGGCGCGGATGAGGAAGCTGCGGTTGTCCACGGCCAACGTGGCCGCTTCCGGGGCGACCTGCTGCACCCGTCGCAGCACCTCGCGGTCGATCTCGTAGTTGTCCTTGCCGTTGAGGAAGGCGTCGTAGACCCTGGCGATGCTGGCCTTGGTCGTGTCGATGTAGACGGGGGCGGCGGCGTCCGAGGACGAACCCGGCATCGTGGTGACCTCGCAATACGGGGATTGGGGGTGATCTCTTGTGCACCGCGTCACAGTCCGGTCAGCGTAAGAGTATGGGCCTGTTGCGTCAGCGGGCCGCATCAGGCTGACCGGGGAAGATCAAGGGTGTACGTTCAGTGACGATGCGAGTCAGCCCTCCTCGGGCGCAACCGCTGTTCGGGTGGGGCAGGCACGACGGTCGGGAGGACGGGCGATGGCGGCTGGTGAGCCCACGCCGGAGAGGGAGAGCGGACCCACCGCTCTGCGCATCGTGCTCGGCGCCCAGTTGCGCAGGCTGCGCGAGGCCGCCGAGATCAGCAGGGCGGACGCGGGGTACGCCATCCGCGGCTCGGAGTCGAAGATCAGCCGGATGGAGCTCGGTCGCGTCGGCCTGAAGGAACGCGACGTCAAAGACCTGCTCACCATGTACGGCGTCGAGGACGAGGACGCGCGGGCGAAGTTCCTCGGCATGGTCCGCAGGTCGAACGAACCGGGCTGGTGGAACCGCTACACCGACCTCATGCCGGACTGGTTCCAGGACTACGTGGGCCTGGAGGAGGCGGCGTCGCGCATCCTGATCTACGAGACGCAGTTCGTGCCGGGCCTGCTGCAGACCGAGGACTACGCGACGGCGATCTCCAGCCACGGCCGGCCCGACCTGGTCACGCCCCAGGTGCGGCGGCGGGTGGCGCTGCGGATGCAGCGGCAGAAGATCCTGGCCCGCCCCGGTGCGCCGAAGCTGTGGGCGGTGATCGACGAATCGGTGCTCTACCGGCCCGTCGGCGGTCGTCAGATCCTCATCGACCAGATCGACTACTTGCTCAGCGTGACCAAGGACGGGCTCGTCACCCTGCAGGTCGTGCCGTTCCCGCTGGCCGGTTACGCGGCGAAGGGGCCGTTCGCGATGCTGCGGTTCGGTGAGCCCGACCTGCCCGACATCGTGTACCTCGAACACCTCGCCGGTGCGCTCTACCTGGACAAACTCGAAGAGCTGGAGATCTACAGCCGGGTCTTCGACCGGTTGACGGTCGACGCGGAGACGCCCGACCGCAGCCGGCAGATGCTCGCCAAGCGGCGGGCGGAGCTGTAGCTGTCGTCCGTACGGGCGAAGTTCACGCTCCGCATCTGCACGTGCATTTACCCGTGCACGCGCCGGTGCTACGGTCCGTGCACAACCGGATGCACGTGCAGATGCATGGAGGGTGTTGTCGATGGCCACCGAGGTTCACAACGGCATGTCCGCGGCCGACCTGACCGGCGTGACGTGGACCAAGAGCTCCTACAGCGACGCGATCGGCAACTGCGTCGAGCTGGCCGTCCTCGACGGCGGTGACGTCGCGATGCGCAACTCCCGGTTCCCGCAAGGTCCCGCGCTGGTCTACACGCGAGCGGAGATCGCGGCCTTCGTGGCCGGTGCCAGGAGCGGGGAGTTCGATGACCTCGTCGACTGACCACTCCTCGCGGACGACCGTCCAGCTCCGCGAGTTGATCGCGCGCGGGTTCCAGTTCCTGCACCCGCGTGACGCCAGGGGAGAACTGGCGGCCGTGGTCGGGGTGCGTGCCCACGACGCGGTCATCGACGTCGTCCGCCTGCACACCGAGGACGACGCCCTCGCGATGCGGATGCCCGCCGACGAGGTGAACGTGCTGTCGCCCAGCCGGTTCTCGTGGCGCCGTCGCGGGCCCGCCACGCACGTGCTCGAAGAACTGCTCGAACTGCCCGACGAAGAGCAGGCGCACTAGGACTTCCCGTCCGCGTCCGCGGTGGCGGACGGGACCGAGGGGGTGGGAGAGCCCCCTCATCGGCGAACCTGACCTGGAGACGCAGCGGGAGTCGACTCCGCGCCGGATCTGTCGACGCCACGCTCGGAGCGCAACTCCGTGTTCGTCGCGTTCCGGCACGGGGATCGAGGTCGGCTTCGGTCCCCGCGTCGGGACACATCCCGGTGCGCCGGCCCCGGCCGAGCCCCGGTTCAGGGCCTGCGCAGCCCGCTCAGCACGACGTCCAGCCCGCGGCGGAACTCGATGTCCGGCGTGATCGTCCGCGCCGCGGCCGCCGTCTCGGCCATCAGCGGGTACTCCTCGCCCAGGGTCGTCATCGCGTCGGTGCCCAGACCCGACAGCGGGCTGCGGTGCTCGATCTCGGTCGCACCGATCAGGTAGCCGAGCAACGCGCGCAGCGCGATCACCCGCTGCTCCCCGGCGAACCCGGCCCGGGTCAGCACCGCCAGCACGGCCTCGCCCCAGCGCAGCAGGCTCGGGCACCGGTGCCGGTGCGCCATGGTGAGCGGCACCGCGTTCGGGTGTGCGGCGACCGCCGCGCGGACCCGTTCGACCAGCACCGCGATCTGCTTGTCCCACAACGCCTTCGGCGGATCGACGTCCACTTCGGACATCATGTGGTCGACGGCGAGGGCTTCCAGCTCGTCCCGGTCCGCGACGTACCGGTAGAGCGACATCGTCCCCATGCCCAGCTCCGCCGCGACGGCGCGCATCGACAGCGCCGACAGGCCATCCCGGTCCAGGACGGCGAGCGTGGCGGCGGCGAGGGCCGTCTTGGTCAGCGACTTGGGGCGTGGCATGGCGCTTGACAGCGTACAAGCTACGCGCATAGCGTGCGTAGGCGTACAGCGCACGCTTACCGACGATGGGGGATGACGTGAAGATCAGCGAACGTGAGTGGGAGACGGCGCTCGGTGCGGCGGTGCGGGTGCCCGACCCGCACCGCCTGGTGCACCTGCAGTTCCGCCGCTTCGCCGGCTGCCCGGTGTGCAACCTGCACCTGCGGTCGATCGTCCAGCGGCACGACGAGATCGCCGCGCACGGCGTCGTCGAGGTGGCGGTGTTCCACTCCTCCGCGGCGGAACTGCGCCCGCACGTGGAGGACCTGCCCTTCGCGGTCGTCGGAGACCCGGACAAGGCGCTGTACCGGGAGTTCGGCGTCGAGTCCGCCGCCCGCTCCCTGCTCGACCCGCGCGCGTGGGGCGCGATCGTGCGCGGTGTCGTCCGCGACCTCGGGCCGGTGCTGCGCGGACGCCGCCCGCTGCCCAAGCCGGAGGGCGGCCGGCTCGGGCTGCCCGCCGACTTCCTGATCGCACCGGACGGGTCGGTCGTCGCGGAGAAGCGCGGGCAGCACGCCTACGACCAGTGGTCTGTGGATGAACTGCTCACTCATGCACAGTCCCTGACCAGGAAGAACTGAGTTGTCCACAGGGTTGTCCCCAGCTGTGGACGGATCGAACATGCGTTCGACTTGCGTGCAGGGTCGACCGATCGGGGTCGTGGGACCGGGTCGCGCTCCGACAGCGCCCGTGCCCTCAGGTAACCCGCAGCGGCCGGCGCCAAACACCACCCGGTCGCCCGGTGGCCGTGGCGGCCCCGGTGGTCTCCTCCGCTCCCCGGGTCAGCCGGTGAGCAGCGGCAGGGTCTGCACGCCGGTGAGCTCGGGGGAGGCGATGAACGTCGGCCGCCGGTCGGGGTCCGTGCGCAGCCGCGGGAAGCGGTCCAGCAGGACGTCGAGCGCGAGCCGACCCTCCAGCCGGGCCAGCGGTGCGCCGAGGCAGAAGTGCGCGCCGCGGCCGAAGCCGAGGTGGGCGTTGGGCTCGCGGGTGATGTCGAGGACGTCGGGGTTCGCGAACCGGCGCGGGTCGCGGTTGGCGGCACCGAGCCACAGCATCAGCATCCGGTCGCCGGGCACCTCGACGCCCGCGATCACCTGCGGCCCGTTCGTCACCCGCGCCACCGCCGCGAACGGGGTGAGGAACCGCAGCGACTCCTCGATGGCGGCCGGGATGAGCGCGCGGTCCCGGCGCACCGCCGCGAGCTGGTCCGGGTTCGCGTCCAGGCACAGCACGGTGTTGCCGAGCAGCATGGTGGTGGTGAGGTGGCCCGCCACCAGCAGGATGCTCGCGAAGTTGACCACCTGGGCGTCGGACAGCCGCTCACCGTCCACTTCGGCCCGGACGAGGTCGTTGAGCAGGCCCGGTCGCGGCGTGCGGCGGCAGTCCGCGGCGTGCGCGGCCAGGTAGTCCAGCAGCGGTCGCATGACCTCGACGCGGTCGCGCAGCTCCTCCCGCTGCGTGGCCTCGTCGTTGTTGAGCGAGAGTGGGCCGGTGTCCTCGAACATCTTGTCGACCCACAGCTTGAACAGGTCGCGGTCGCTGCTCGGCACGCCGAGCAGTTCCGCGATCACGATCACCGGTAACGGGTAGGCGAGGTCGCGGACCAGCTCGAAGTCGTCCTCGGCCACGTCGTCGAGCAGTTCCCCGGTCAACGCGGTGATCCGCGGTTCGAGGTCGGCCACGACCTTGGGCGTGAAGGCGTGGCTGACCAGGCGGCGCAGCTGCCGGTGCTCCGGCGGGTCGAGCTGGAGGATGTTGCCGTCGGTCACGGACCGGTCCATCGCCGGGAACAGCCGCGTCGTGTCGGACGAGAACCGGCCCCAGTCCGCGAGGATCTCCGCGACCTCCGGGTAGCCGTGCACGTTCCAGGTGCCGAGCTCTTCGTCGTGCTGGACGACGTGGTCGGGTCGTTCTCCGCGCAGCCAGGGCTGCCGCGGGTCGGTGTCCCACATGGTCGTTCTCCCCCTGATGGTGTCGTGGACTACGCGCGGTGGATGAGGATGTCGCCCAGGAAGGTGCGCGCGTGCACCTCGACCCGCTCCTCGGCCTCGCCGGGCGCGTCGGCGCTCGTCAGCTCGTTGCGCACGCGGCCGGCGGACGAGCGCACGTCCAGCCAGGCGGCCGTGCCCTCCCGGATGCCGACCGCCAGCTCGCCGGACTGGGTCTGCACGACCACCGAGCCGCGCACGACCTCGTCGACGCGGATGCTGCCGTTGGCGGTCCTGGCGCGCACGTCGCCGCCGGCGTGCCCGACGAGGATGTCGCCGTTGGCGCCGCTGACCCGCACGTCGCCGGTGACCTGGCCGATCCGCGTGGTGCCGTTGGAGTTCTTGACCGTGCCGGCGCCGTCGAGCCTGCCCAGGCGCAGCTCGCCGGAGCCGGTCGACACCTCGGCCCGGCCGGTGACGTGCTCGACCACCACGTCCCCGGTGGACGTGCCCGCCTTGAGCGCGGCGACGTCCCGCAACCGGATGTCGCCCGCGGACGTGCTGAAGCGGCACTCGCCCAAGGCGCCCTCGGTGCGGAAGTCGGTGAGCGAGCCGTGCGCGTCGACGTGCGAGCCGGTGGGCAGGTGCACGACGACCTGAACCGCGCCGGGCTTGCCGAAGAGGCTGCGCGACCTGGGCGCGGTGACGGTGAGGCGACCGGAGGCGAAGTCGACCTTCGTGCCCTCGGCGGCCTTGACGTCGGTGCCGCGGCTCGGGTCCTGCGGTTCGACGGTGACCACGGTCTCGGGCCGGTCGGCGGCGGTGATCAGGACGTCACCGACGACGACGTCGACGGCGAGCGTGATGGGTGCGGGCGTGGCGAAAGAAGGCATGGCTGTCCCCTCTGAACGGGTTCGGTCGGCGTTCGCGCTGCTAGCGGACCCAGCCGGTGTAGCGCTGGCGGGAGGCGGTGCGGCCGGGCTCGCGGTCGGCCCGTCCCAGCCCGGCCGCGGCGGCCCGCACCAGCCAGGCGTTGACGGAGATGCCCTCCCGGCCGGCGGCCTCCTCGACCCGGCCCTTCAGGTGCTCGGGCAGCCGCAGGTTGATCCGCGCCACCGACCCCTCCTCCGAGACCACCGGTGGCGGCTCGGTGGTGCCATCCTGGCTCTCGGTGGCATCATCGGGCACCGAGACGACGAACTCGGGGTCGCGGCCGCGCAACCGGACGTCCACCGACCCCGGTGCCAGGTCCCGGGTGATCTCGTCCACGGCCGTGGAGAGGGCTTCGAGCAGCGTCAACCGCACCGCCGAGTCCAGCGGCGCGACGAGCCGTTCGGCCAGTGCCCGTGCCTCCTCGCCGCCCGCCTCGGCGGCCGTGGCGAGCTCCCGGCGGAGGTTGTCGACGTATGGCGTCAAGTCCATGGCACCACTATGGCACCAGCTTGGCACCACTGGCAAGCGCGGTGGTGCCACGGTGGTGCGTCGCCGGGATCGGAGGCCTGCCACCCGTTCGGATGAAATCGTCGTTCGGTGAGACCAGTGGTCCTATTCGGAACGTGACGGCGGGGCATGATCGTTTTCCGGTTCGTTCGGGTCGGGTGGAATAGCGCAGCTCGTGGCGGGGGCGGATGGAAATCCTCGACAGCCGCGGTACGGTGTCGCCCGAATGACGGTTGACCAGCGCAGATGGGCTGTTCGACGGTGGTGCCCCGCACTTTTGCGGCTCTCCACCAAAGTATTGACTCGAATGGCCTAAGCGACCTATCGGAGCACATGTGTAGTGATGTGCGTCCTGACTTCACTTCGATCCCGAATGCCTTGCCAAACCATCGGCACCGGTGCAAGCTTCCGCCCATGAATTTCCGCCCCCTGCCCGACGGGCAGTGGTCGCCGGTGCCCGAGCTGCCCGGCATCCCCGAGCCACTCCGGCGCGAAGGCGCCTACCTGCCGCCGCCGCTGCCGTCGGACCTGACGCTCCCGGTGGCGACCTACCGCCGGTGCGCGGAGGCCGAGCACGCGCTCGGCCGGCTGGACGAGGCCGCCGACCGGTTGGGCGTGCGCTCGGCCCTGGTGCGGTCGACGCAGGTCCGCGACGCGAACAGCTCGGCGGGGCTGTCCGGGGTGTCCGTGGGTCTGCGGGAGACGTTCGCGGCCGATCTGCTCGCCTCGCAGGAAGGTCCGCCGCCCGCGGACAGCGCCGCGCCGTCCCAGCTGGTCGCGCCGTTCCTCCGGGCGTGCGACCACGGTCTCGCGCGGGTCCGGGCGGGCGCACCCGTCGACGCCGCGCTGGTGGGGGAGGTCGCCGCGATCATGACCGGCGGCGAACCCGGCCACCGGCCCGACGTGCTGCGCGACGCGCCCGGTCGGTTGGGCGTCAGCGACGAGCGGGCGTACCTGCTGACCGCGACCGGTGCGCACCTGGTCGCGCTGCTGGAGCAGTGGTCGACGTGGGTGCGCGAGGAGTGCGAGCAGCCGCGCATCGCGAAGGTCGCGCTCGCGCACTACCAACTCGAGGTGCTGCAACCGTTCCCCACCGCCAACGGGCACGTCGCACGCACGTTCTCGACGTTGGAGATGGTGCGCGGCGGGTTGGTGCGCGACCAGGTGCTGCCGCTGTCGGTGTGGCTGGACAACGCGCTGACCGAGTACCAGCGGGAGATCCGCGCGGTCGTCGACACCGGCCGGGTGGACCGCTGGGTCGACTTCTTCGCCACGGCCGTGCGCGAGCAGGCGCTGGCCCAGCTCCGGCTGATCGGCCACCTGCGCGCGTTGGCGGCGGAGTACGCGGTCCGGTTGCCGCGCAAGGGGAAGCTGCCCCTGGTGGCGGCCGAGCTGATCGGTTTCCCGGTCGTGGACAACCGGTCGTTGCGCACCCGCTACGGCATCACCGCGAAGGCCGCCACCGACCTCACCGCCCGCCTGGTCGACCTGGACGTCCTGGTGCCCTGGGAGTTCCTCGGCTACCGCCGGGTCTTCCTGTGCCGGGACGTGCTCCGCCTGCTGACCGACAACCCCGACACCACCGCCTGACCCGCCACTACCGGGAAGAACGCGACCACACCGATGAGCACCCCCGACCGCTTCCCCGACGACCGCTCCCCGGAAGCCTGTCCCCCCGACGACCGCTCGACCGACGACCGTTCCTCCGGCGGTGGTTCTTCACCAGGCCGCCGCCCGTCATCCCGGCACCGCCGGTGCCCGAGGTGCGGACGGGCCGGGTGCCCCGGGCGACACCGCTCAAGCCCGGCCGGGATCCGGCTCGTGGCCGGTCTGCTGATCCAGGTCGGCGTGGCCCTGGTCCACCTGTTCCGGGACTGACTCCAGGTCGGCCACCAGGTCGCGGACGCGCTGCGCCGCCGCGTCGTCGGTGCCGATGAGCAGCGCGAGCGCGCGGTTGAACCGGCGGTGCGCGACGGCCCGGTCGCCGGCCGACCACAGCGCCCGGCCGAGCAGCGTGAGGCACCGCGCCCGTTCCGGGACGTCCTCCAGGTCCTCGAACACCTTGTCCGCGCGGGACAGGTACTTGACCGCCGAGTCGAACCGGCCGGCCTCGATCATCAACTCGCCCAGGTGCGCCAACGCCCGTGCGACGCCGGGTTGGTCGTCGTGCAGCAGGTAGAGCTCCAGCACCTCGTCGGCGCAGTTGACGACCTTGTGCAGCCGGCCCTGGGCGCGGTAGGTCGTGGCGAGGTCGTGCAACGCCCGTGCGGCGGCGTCCGGGTCGTCGTCGCGGAGGCGGTGGATCGCCAGCTCGCGCATCCCGGCGACGGCGGCGAGGCGGAGCGCTCCCCGCCCGCGTAACGACTCCGCCGCGCGGCGGAAGCCGGTGGCCAGCAACAGGGACGTGGGCAGCGCGGCGGCGAGTTCGGCCCCGAGGTCGAGCAGCTCGCGCGACCAGGCCTCGTCGGTGTCGGCGGGGACCACCGGCCACACGTCGGCGAACAGCGCGATCGCGGCCTCCGGTTCGCCCAGCGCGTCGCGCAGCGCCGCCGGCAGCTCGTCGCGGTGGGCGTCGAACCAGGCGTGCCCGGGTTCCCGCCGGGCGGCGGGCAGGCCCTGGCGCAACCGCGCGACCGCGTGCCGTGGCTCGTCGCTCACCTCGTGCCATCCTTCCGCGTCCCCGTGTCGGTGGACCGACGTTCCGGTGGTGGACCACTGGTCTCATCGCCGTGCGACGTCACTTGATCACGAGTGTCAACCAAACGGGTGAGAGCGCCTACCGCTGAAGTGGCGGACTCTCGGCGTATCCGGTCACACGTGCGCGGGACCGGGAGACCACGGACCGTCATCACCGCTGCGTGGAGACGACCTCGAAGAGGTCGTGGAACTGCATCGGCGCGAGCGCCCGCAGCGCGCCGCCGATGAACGCCGGGCCGGGCTGGAGGTCGCCGCTGAGGACGCGCGCGACCGTGGAGCGGTTGACGTCCATCGCCTTGGCCAGCGCGTAGTCCGACCCGAACCCGGCGAGCCGCGCGGCTTTGGTGAAGACATCGGTGCGGAGCTTGATCGTGTTCGGCATGGCCCGCCTCATGTTGTGCGCACCCAACGCAGGTCGTGTGTCCACAACGTAGCAGTCGGTGAGGCGTGCTCACACAACCATTGTTGTGCGCGCACAACGCGGCTTCGCCGGCTCACCTGGGGGAGCGCGCAACAAACGTTGCGCGTGCGCACGTAACATGGGGGCGTGACCACAGACGAGAGTGCGGACTCGCCCTGGTGGGACTTCGTCCAGCGCCAACTGGACGACCGGGCGATGTCCACAGCGGACCTGTCGGAGCGGACCGGTTTGGACCGGAGCCGCTTCACGGAGTGGCGCAGGGGCAAGGGCGCGTCCCTGGACACCGCCCGCCTGGTGGCCAGGGCGTTCGACATGAGCCCGCTGGAGGTGATGGTGAGGGCCCAGCTCATCACGGCCCAGGAGGCGGACCTGCGGGACGCCGCCCCCGACCCGGCGGCGCTGACCGATCAGCAGCTGCTGGCCGAACTGGGCCGCCGCCTGAACCGCCGGACCTGACGCCCGTACACCCCCGGGCACTGCCGGTGTGGGCACGCGCCGACCCCGGGCATCGGTGAGGTCGTGCGCGTGCCCTCCGGAGTGGTCGGACGGCGTCGCAGCCCGTCAGCCCGTCGGCCCGTCGACACCGCGCAGGATCGCCAGGCCGAGGTCGTGCACGGTGGCGCGCGGGAACTCCGACATCGGCACGGTGACGCCGTAGTCCCGCTCCAGGTCCTGCCGCAGCTTGATCATGCGCATCGAGTCCATGCCCGACGCGATCAGCGACTTGTCCTCGGGCAGCGCGTCCGGGCTCACGCCGAGCACGCCCGCGATCCGCCCGCGCAGCTCCGCGGCGACCGCGGCCGCGCGGACCTCCGGCGGCAGCGCGAGCAGCAGGCCGCTCACGGTCGACCGGGAGCCGATGGCGTCGGCCTGCGCCACGTCCGCGCTCGTCGCCAGCGGGGTGAGGCTGCCGTCGAGGTAGGCGTCCCGGCAGCTGCGCCGCTGGATCTTCCCGCTCTGCGTGCGCGGCACCGCCGACGGTTCGACGAGGACGACCTCGTGCACCTCGACCTGGTGCGCGCTCGCCACGCCCAGCCGGATCCGCTCGGCGAGCGCGACCGGGTCGCCGAGCGCGCCGCCCGGCTCCACCGCCTGCACCACGACGAGCCGCTCGCCCTCGTCGGAGTCCACCGAGAAGGCCGCGACCGGCAGGCTCGACAGGGCGGGCTCGACCTGCTGGACGGTGCCCTCGACGTCCTGCGGGTGCAGGTTGCGGCCCCGGATGATGATCAGCTCCTTGAGCCGGCCGCACAGCACCAGGTCGCCGTCGTGGAAGAACGCGAGGTCGCCGGTCCGGACGAACGGGCCGTCGCCGTCCGCCAGCACACCGGTGAACGTCTCGGCCGTCTCCGCGGGCCGGTTCCAGTACCCCTGGCAGACCACGGGCCCGCTCACCCAGACCTCGCCCACCCGGCCCGCGGCGCACTCGACGCGGGACCCGGCGTCCACGACGAGCACCCGGCCGAACGGCCCCGCGCCGCCGCACCCCACGAGCTCCTGCGTGCGCTCGGCGTCGCCCGACGACACCGGCTGGGCACGACCTAGCTCCAGCTCGGCGGCGTCGACCACGACGCCGAGCGGGTCGGGCCTGCGCCTGCCCACCACGATCTGCATGGTCTCGGTGAGGCCGTACGCCGGGAACAGGGAGGAACGCCGGAAGCCGACCGGGCCGAAGGCGGCGACGAACCGCTCCAGCGTCGGCGCCTGGACCCGCTCGCCGCCGATCAGCGCGACCTCCCAGCCGGACAGGTCGAGCGCCGCCCGCTGCTCCTCACCGATCGAGGCGGCGCAGCGCTCGTAGGCGAAGTTCGGGGCCGCGCTGAGCACCGGTCCCGGCGTCGCGGAGATCGCGGCGAGCCAGCGGAACGGGTCCGCGACGAAGTCCTCCGGCGTCATCAGCACGGCCTCGCCGCCCACCACCTGCGCGAGCAGGACCTGGCCGAGCCCGAGGGCGTGGAGGGGCGACATCCAGCACACGACGTTGCCGCCCGCCGGGAGTTCGCTCAGCGCGCGGAAGTTGGCCAGCTGCGCGCCGAGGTTGCCGATCGTGACCGCCACGCCCTTCGGCCGGCCGGTCGACCCCGAGGTGTACTGGAGCAGCGCCACGTCGTCGTCCGCCGTCCGGGGCGGAGTCCAGAGCCGCGCGTCGTCCTCGTCCAGGGCGTCGACGTCGATCCACGTCCCGGGCGGTGTGCGGTCGGATCCCCACCGGTCGCGCAACGCCGGCGCGAGCTCCGCGAGGGTGAGCACCGCGGTCGCCCCGGCGTCCTCCGCCACGTCGACGAACCGGTCGGTCGCGCCGGGCGCGGTCTTGGCGAAGTCCGGCGAGCAGGGCACGGCCACCGCGCCCGCGTACAGGCACCCGACGAAGCCGACGAGGAACTCCGGGCCGGACGGCAGCAGCACCAACACCCGCGCGCCCGCGGCGCCTTCGCGCTGCAGGGCCGCCGCGACGGCACGTGCCCGCAGGTCGAGCTCGCCCCGGCTGAGGACCTCGCCGCGCTCGCCGGGTGCGTGACCGGGAGGCAGGAACCGCAGCGCGGTGGAACCCGGAGCGCGTTCGGCATTGCCCCGCAACACCTCGACCAGCGAGTCGACCGCGGCTTCCGGGGTGTGAGCGGCGAGATCGGTCATGCCAAGGCTCCTGTCATCGCTCCTGTGCCGCGTGGCACGCCGAGGATCACGGCTGCGGGGAGGTCCGGCCAAGCCCGGAACGGGCCACCGACCGGCTACGGCGGGGGTAGCCGATCGGACACGCCGGCCGGTCCCCGCCTCCCGCGACCGCCGCGACGACGCCCGGCACGGCGGGCTCCGCGGGCGCAGCGCACGGACCGGACGAGCGTAGCGGCCGGCCGCACCCCGCGTCCCCGATCGCGGCACGGGTGCGCAGGCCCGCGAGGGGTCGGCCGGCAAGAGGGGGCCGGACAGGCGCTCGACACCGCCCGCGCGGCCCTCCGCCGCCGATGATCGGCAGCCAGTCGGGACGGCTGGTCCTCCGACCGCGCGGGGCGGTGGAGCACCGGCAGGGGCCGTGAGCGCCGCACGGTCGCGGCGGTGCGGCACCCGGTCCGAGGCGCGCCGGCTCGGCCGGGAGTCGCCGTCGCGGACGGGCCGGGTGGCCGAACGGGCACCTCCGAAGGGCACGCCACCGAGACGGGGGTGTCCACCCCCGAAACCTGCCAGCATCGGTGGGTGCGGCAGCCGGCGCGGCACGATCTCTCCCGGAAGGGGCACCCATGCCTTCGACGAATCCACTGCACGCGGGCGGACCAGCGGTCGGGGTGGCGTCGGCATGACCCTCGCCGACATCGTGCGGAGGTACGACGCGGGCACGCTCTCGACGGCGGACGCGCTCGTGGAGCTGCAGGAGCACGCCGGGTTCCCCCTGTCCGAGGGCCAGCGCGGCCTGTGGGCGCTGCACCGGATGGAGCCGGACACCTACTCGTACAACGTGCCGGTGTGCCTGTCGTGCGAGGACGTCGACCGGGTCGCTCTCGAAGGGGCGCTCCACGACACCGCCGCGCGCTACCCGATCCTGACGTCCAGGGTCCGCGAGGGGGCCGACGGCCCGCGCCTGGTGCCGTCCGGCGTCGACGGCCTGCGGGTGGAGCACGCGGACATCCGGGACGTCCGGCCCGACGACCTGCTCGACCACCTGAAGGAGAGGGCGCGACGCCCGTTCGCGCCGGCCGACGAGCCCTTGGTCCGGGTCTCCGCGCTGTCCCGCGCCGAGGCCGAGGTGTACGTGCTGGTGGTCGTCCACCACCTCGTCCTGGACGGGCCGTCGCTGCGGATCGTGCTGGACACCCTGCTGCGCGCCTACCGGGAACGGGTGGGCGGCGGTGGTGCACCGTCACGGCCGGAGGCCGCCGGGTACGACGAGTTCGTTTCGTGGCAGCGGGAGTTCCTCGGTGACGCGCGCGCCGAGCGCGACCGGGAGTACTGGAAGCGGGAGCTCGGAGGGCGGGTGCCGCTGACCGGTCTGCCGACCGAGGTGACGTTGGCGCCGGACGCGCCGCACGAGGGCGAGGTGTGCGTCCGCCGGTTGTCCGCGGCGCGGACCGCCGCCGTCACGTCCTTCGCCACGGCGAACGGGCTCCTGCCCGCGGTCCTGCTGCTGGCCGTCTTCAAGACGCTGCTGCACCGGTACACCGGGCAGGAGGACGTCGTCGTCGGGATGCCGGTGACCGCGCGGCCGTCCGAGCGCTTCGAGTCGTCGGTCGGGTACTTCATCAACACCCTGCCCATCCGCAGCAGGCCGGTGGCGTCAGAGGGGTTCGTCGAGTTCGCCTCGGGGCTCCAGTCGACGGTGTTCGAGGCGATGGACCACCAGGCCTACCCGTTCCCCCGCATCGTGCGCGACCTCGGTGACCGCGACGACCTGCGCTCGCCGGTGTTCCAGGTCGCGTACAACTACCAGAACTTCTCGCTCAACGGTCACCTGGAGGAGCTGGCGCGCGAGCTGCGCGGCACGTGGCCGTTCCGGGTGGTGGAGGGCCTGCACCAGGTCGGGGAGTACGACCTGACGCTGGACGTGGTCCCCGGCGACGGTGTCGAGCTGGTCTGGAAGTACCACCCGACCGCGTTCTCCGCCGCCACCGTCGAGCGGATGGCCGACCACTTCACCACCCTGCTCGACGGGATCACGGCGGACGGCGGCGGGACGACCCTCGGTCGGCTGGACCTGCTCGGCCCCGACGAGCGGCGGCTGGTCCTGGACGAGTGGAACCGCACGGACGTCGACGTCCCCGAGGACCGGACGGTGTGGGACCTGTTCGCCGAGCGTGCCGACGCGGACCCGGACCGGCCCGCGGTGAGCTGCGGGGAGCAGACCCTCACCTACCGCGAGCTCGCGGACCGGGCCACGGCGTTGGCCGGGGCGCTGGCCCGCCGGGGCGTCGGGCCCGGGGACAACGTGGGCGTGTGCTTCGAGCGGTCGATCGACCTGGTGGTGGGCCTGCTCGCGGTCGTGGAGCTGGGCGCGGCGTACGTGCCGCTCGACCCCGACTTCCCCGCCGAGCGCCTGTCCTACATGATCGAGGACAGCGGCGCCGGGCTCGTCGTCTGCCACGAGGCCGTGGTGGAGGCGCTGTCCGCGGTGGACACGCACGGGGCGCTGCTGCACGTGACGGACCGCCCCGACGACGCCGAACCGGCACCGCGGGTCGCACGCCCGGAGCCGGCGGGTCCGGCCGTCGCGTACGTCATCTACACCTCGGGCAGCACCGGGCAGCCCAAGGGCGTCGTGGTGCCGCACCGGGCGCTGACGAACTTCCTGCTGGCCATGGCGGGCACGGTGGACGTGACGCCGGACGACCGACTGCTGGCGGTCACCACCTACAGCTTCGACATCGCCGCCCTGGAGCTCTACCTGCCGTTGGTCACCGGCGGGCACTGCCGGATCTGCGACCCGGCGACGGTCAAGGACGCCACGCTGCTCGCGGCGGAGGTGGACCGGTGGCGGCCCACCGTCATGCAGGCCACCCCGACGACCTGGGCCATGCTGCTGCGCGTCGGCTGGCGGAACACCTCCGGCACCAAGGTGCTCTGCGGTGGCGAGGCGTTGCCGGACAGCCTGAAGGACCAGCTCGTGTCCCGCGCCGAGACCTGGAACCTGTACGGGCCGACCGAGACGACGATCTGGTCGACCGCCAAGCGGGTGGACCGCGACGAGCCGGTGACGATCGGGAGGCCGATCGCCAACACCCGGCTGTACGTCGTCGACCGGAACGCCCAGCCGGTGCCGGTCGGCGTGACGGGGGAGCTGTGCATCGCGGGCCGCGGCGTCGCCCTGGGCTACCACGGCAAGCCGGAGCTGACGGCCGAGCGCTTCGTCGAGGACCCGTTCGTCCCCGGCGGGCTCCTCTACCGGACCGGTGACGTCGCGAAGTGGCTGCCCTCCGGCGAGGTGGCCCTGCTCGGCCGGATGGACAACCAGGTCAAGCTGCGCGGCTACCGCATCGAGCTGGGCGAGGTCGAGGCCGCGCTGGACGGGTACCCGGACGTCGACCGGAGCGTCGTGGTCGTGGTGCGCGAGGGCCGGTCGGAACGGCTCGCGGCGTACTACACGGTCGGCGGCGACCGGCGGGACGCCGTCGACCCCAAGGCGTTGCGCGCCCACCTGGCCAGGACCCTCCCGGCCTACATGGTGCCGAGCACGTTCACGGCGCTGGAGTCCTTCCCGCTCACCGCCAACGGCAAGGTGGACCGGGCGAGGCTGGGCGACCCCGCCGAGCGGGAGCCCGTCGCGCCGCGGCGGTCCACCACCGCCGGCTCGCCGCACGTCGAGCGGACCGTGCGCCGGATCGTGGGCGAGGCGCTCGGCCGCGACGACGTCGACCGCGACGAGGGGTTCTTCGAGGCGGGCGGCGACTCGTTCCTGGCCATCGACGTGGTCGAGCACCTCAACCGGGCGTTCGGGTGCGCGCTGCGGCCGACCTCCCTGTTCGCGCACCCGTCCATCGCGGCCATGGCCCGGCACCTGGAAGGGCTGCTGCCCACCGACGACCGCACGCCGTCCTCGCCCGCGCCCACCGCCCGCGTGGACGCGCCGCGCCCGTCCCGGCACCGCGATCCGCGACCCGACCGGCACGACAACCCCGACCTCGACGCGATCGCGGTGATCGGCATCTCCTGCCGGTTCCCCGGGGCCTCGGACCACCGCGAGTTCTGGCGCAACCTGAAGGAGGGCCGCAGCGGCAGCACGTTCTGGTCGCCCGCCGAGCTGCGGGCGCTCGGGGTGCCCGACGAGCTCATCGCCCGGCCGGGGTACGTGCCGCAGCGCGCGGTGGTCGAGGACAAGGCGGAGTTCGACCCCGCCTTCTTCGGGATCTCGCCGCGCGACGCCGAGCTGATGGACCCGCAGGGACGCCTCCTGCTGCTGCACGCGTGGAAGGCGCTGGAGGACGCGGGGCACCGCCCGGAGGACGCGCCGCGCACCAGCGTCCACACCGCGACGAGCAACAACTTCTACCAGGCCCTGCTGCCGAGCCTGATGGCGAACGCGGCGGGCACGCGGGTGCTGGCCGACACCGAGGGGTACGCGGCGTGGCTGTTCGCGCAGGGCGGCACCGTGCCCGCGATGATCTCCAGCAAGCTGGGGCTGCGCGGCCCCAGCATGGCGGTGAGCACCAACTGCTCGTCGGCGTTGAGCGGCGTCCACCTCGCGTGCCAAGGGCTGCTCTCCGGTGAGGTGGACCGGGCGCTGGTCGGCGCGGCGAGCCTGGTGTCCACGATGGAGCTCGGCTACGTGCACCAGCCCGGCCTGAACTTCTCCAGCGACGGCCGCTGCCGCCCGTTCGACGACGCGGCCGACGGCATGGTCGGCGGTGAGGGCGTCGGCGTGGTCGTGCTCAAGCGCGCCCGCGACGCGTTCGCCGACGGCGACCACGTCTACTGCCTGATCCGCGGCGTGGCGGTCAACAACGACGGCGGTGACAAGGCCGGGTTCTACGCGCCGGGCGTGCGCGGACAGGTCGACGTCATCCGCGAGGCGCTGGACCGGGCCGGGGTGGACCCCGGGTCGATCAGCTACGTCGAGGCGCACGGCACGGGCACGAAGCTGGGCGACCCCATCGAGGTCGCCGCGCTGACCGAGGCGTACCGGCACTACACGGACCGCGACCGGTACTGCGCGATCGGGTCGGTCAAGAGCAACATCGGCCACCTGGACGCGGCGGCCGGCATCGCGGGCCTGATCAAGCTCGCCCTCGGCCTGCACCACGGCGAGATCCCCCGGACGCTCAACTGCGACGTGCCGAACACCGCGATCGACTGGGACACCTCGCCGTTCTTCGTGGCCGACCGGAACATCCCGCTGGACGGCGCGGAACCCGCGCGGGCGGGGTTGAGCTCCTTCGGGGTCGGCGGCACCAACGTGCACGCGGTGCTCGAACAGGTGGGTCCGCGCACCGCGCCGTCGTCCGACGCGGGCACGCACCTGGTGGTCCTGTCCGCGTCGGACCGCGAGCGGCTGGAGGTCCAGGCGCGCAACCTCCTGGAGTTCCTGCCGGAGTACCGCTCCGAGGGCGGTGACCTGGCGTCGCTGGCGCACACCCTCCAGACCGGACGGCGCGCGATGGCCGTCCGCGTCGCCCTCGTCGCCGGCGACCTCGACGCGCTGGCCGGGCAGCTGGAGACCCTCGCCGGGGGTGGCGTGCCCGAAGCCGCGTTCGACGGCGAGGCGCGGCGGCAGGACGCGCAGCTGGTGTCGCTGTTCGCCCGGGACGACCAGCTCCGGGAGCTGACCGGGGAGTGGCTGCGGCGGGGCGAGTGGGACAAGGTCGCGCCCCTGTGGGTCAGCGGCATCGACGTCGACTGGGCGCTGTGCCACGGCACGACGCCGCCGAACCGGGTGAGCCTGCCGACCTACCCGTTCGACACCAAGCCGTTCTGGCCGGCCGCCCCCGAGCGGGCCCGGCCCGCGGTCGAGGAGGCGGCCCGACCGCGCGACGGCGTTCCGACCGACGCGCGGGCACTGCTGTCCGCGGCGGCCGGACCGGAGCAGGTCGAGCGGTTCCTGGCGCGGCACCGGGACGCCACGGCGGGGATGGACCGGGTCCTGCGCCGACTGCTGCTCGCCCAGCTCTCGTCGCTCGGGCTGTTCCGCGAGCCCGTGCGCGACGACCGGGTCGCGGCGGGCACCGCGATCGGGCCCGGCTTCGCGAAGTGGCTGGACCACAGCGTCGCCGTGCTGGTGGCGGGCGGTGAGCTGGTCCGCGACGGTGGGTTGCTGCGGACGCCGGACGGGACGCCGGACGTCCGGGGTGCGTGGGACGCCTGGCGCGACTGGAAGGACGCGCACGCGGACGACCCGGAGCTGATGGCCAAGGCGTCCGTCGCGGAGCGGATGGTCGAGGCCGCGCCCGCGATCCTCACCGGCCGGTCGACGGCCACGGACGTCCTGTTCCCCGGCGGGTCGTTCGACGTCGTGGAGGCGGTCTACAACCGGAACGCCACCGCCGAGTACTTCAACCGCGTGGTGGCCGACGGCGTTCGCGCCGAGGTGCGGGAGCGCGGCCGTGGGGCCGGGGTCCGGGTGCTGGAGATCGGCGCGGGCACCGGCAGCGCGAGCAAGTGGGTGTTCGAGCGGCTGGCCGACTTCGAGCGCGACATCGCGGAGTACTGCTACACCGACATCTCCAAGGCGTTCCTGATCGAGGCGGAGAAGCGGTTCTCGGCCCGCGTGCCGTACCTGACCTACCGGGTTTTCGACGTGGAGCGGGCCCCGGAGGAGCAGGGTGTCGGGACCGGGCGCTACGACGTCGTCGTCGCCAACAACGTCCTGCACGCCACCAAGGACGTCGTGGCGACCGTCGGGCACGCCAGGGCGCTGCTCCGGCCCGGCGGCGTCCTGCTGCTGAACGAGCTGGCCGACAACGAGCTGTGGTCGCACCTGGCGTTCGGCCTGCTGGACGGGTGGTTCCGCCACGTGGACGGGTGGCGCCTGGACGGCGGGCCCGCGCTGTCGTCGGACTCGTGGCGCGAGGTGCTGCGGGCCAACGGGTTCGACGACGTGAGCTTCCCGGCCGAACCGGCGCACGCACTCGGGTTGCAGGTCGTGGTGGCCCGGTACGGGGTGCCCGCGCCGGTCGCCGTCCCGGTGGAGACCGGGGCACCGCTGGAGACGCACGTCGAGGACGCCCTGGTGCGGTGCCTGGTGGCGACCCTCAAGCTGGGGCGGGACGAGCTGGGCGTGGACCGGCCGTTCGCGGACTACGGGCTGGACTCGCTCACCGGCGTCGCCCTGGTGCGGGAGCTGAACGGCGAGCTGGGCACCGACCTGGACGCCAGCGCCCTGTTCGACCACCCCACCATCCGCCGGTTCACGGCGTTCCTGGTGAAGGACCACCGGGAGCCGATCACCGCCCACCGGGCGCGGCTCGCGCCGACCGGCCACGCGGTCGCCGGCCCACCACGCGCCGCCCAAAGCGCCCAGGCCGTTGCCGCGACGCACGCCGCCGATGCGCCACGCACCACCGAAGCTCCACGCGCGGTCGCAGCGGCACGCACCACTCCTGCGGCAGCGCGCGCCGTCGCGGGATCCCCCGTCGTGGAGTCCCCCGGCGCACCCGGCGGTCGGGAACCCATCGCCATCGTCGGCATGAGCGGCCGGTTCCCGGGCGCGCGGGACGTCGACGAGTTCTGGCAGCAGCTGGTCGAGGGGCGCGACGCCGTGACCCCGGCGACCCGCTGGGACCTGTCGTCCCTGGGCAGCCGGTGCCTGGACGGCGGGTTCATGGACGGCATCGACGAGTTCGACCCGCTGTTCTTCGGCATCTCCGGCACGGAGGCCGCCTACATGGAGCCGCAGCAGCGGTTGTTCCTCCAGGAGGCGTGGACCGCCCTGGAGGACGCGGGTCACGCGGGCGGTTCGCTCGACCGGGACCGCTGCGGCATCTACGTCGGCTGCTGGGTCGGTGACTACTTCGACCTGGCGACCCCGGACGACTACCCGGCACAGGCGTTCTGGGGCAACATGAGCTCGCTCGTGCCCGCCAGGATGTCCTACCACCTGGACCTGCACGGCCCGACCACGACGGTGGACACCTCGTGCTCCAGCTCGCTCACGGCGATCTACCTGGCGTGCCAGTCGCTGTGGGCGGGGGACACCGACGTGATGCTCGCCGGCGGCGTCTTCGTCCAGTCCTCGCCCCGGCTCTACCTCGCCGGTTCCCGCGCCGGGATGCTCTCCCCGTCGGGGCGCTGCCACACGTTCGACGAGGCCGCCGACGGGTTCGTCCCGGCCGAGGGGGTCGGCGTGCTGGTGCTGAAGCGGCTCTCCCAGGCGCAGGCCGACGGTGACCGCATCCACGGCGTCATCAGCGGCATCGGGATCAACCAGGACGGCACGTCCAACGGGATCACCGCGCCCAACGGCAACTCGCAGGAGGAGCTGTTCCGCCGGGTCTACCGGGACTTCGGGATCGACCCCGGGGGCATCCAGCTGATCGAGGCGCACGGCACCGGGACGAAGCTCGGTGACCCCGTCGAGTTCAACGCGCTCGTCCGCGCGTTCCGCGCGCACACCGACCGGGAGCACTTCTGCTCGATCGGGTCCACCAAGGCCAACATCGGCCACGCCCAAGCCGCGGCGGGCGTGATCGGGATCATCAAGACCCTGCTGGCCATGCGGCACGGGACGATGCCCGGCCTCGTGCACCACCGCCGGACCAACCCCGCCATCCCGCTCGACGGCAGCCCGTTCTACGTGCACACGGAAGCGAGGGAGTGGACACCGCCTCCGGGCGACCGGCGGCGCGCGGCGGTGACGTCGCTCGGGGCGAGCGGGACGAACGTCCACGTGGTCATCGAGGAGGCGCCGCCCGCCCCCCGGCCGGCCACGCCGTCCGGTCCCCGGCTGATCGCCCTGTCGGCGCGCACCCCGGAGGCCCTGCGCGAGCAGGTGACCCGCCTGGCCCGCCACTGCCGGGAGCACCCCGGGCTGGACCTCGGGGAGGTGAGCTGCACGCTCCTGCTGGGGCGCAGGCACTTCCGGCACCGGTGGGCCCGCGTGGTCGACGACCTGGGCGGGTTGGCGCGCGCCCTCGACGCCTGGCTCACCGGCGACGACCCGACCCCGACCGGTGACAGCCGGGCGCACGTCCTCGCCGCGGAGTACCTGGACGGGCGGACGCCCGACTTCGAGGAGCTGTTCCGCGACGGGCACCACCGGCGCACGTCGCTGCCCACCTACCCGTTCGAGCGCACCAGCTACACCCTGCCCGGCAAGGCGGCGCCGAGCGGCGCACCGGCCCCGGACCGCGCGGTGCTCTCCGGAGACGAGTTCTACCTGCGCGACCACCGGGTGCGCGGCGCGGCCATCGCACCGGGCGCGGTGTACCTGCACTGGGCGCACGAGGCGATCCGCCGGGAGGGCGGCGCGCGACAGGACGTGGTGCGCCTGCACGACGTCGCGTTCCTGCGCCCGCTCGACGTGACCGGTGGTCCGCGCGCGTTGCGGGTCGACCTGCGAGACGACGGCGGTGCGACCCGCTTCGAGGTGAGTTCAACGGGGTCGCCCGCCGGGGGTGAGTCGGTGGTCCACTGCCAGGGCCGGTTCTCGACTGCGGCCCGGCCCGAGCGGCGGGTGCTCGACCTGCCCGCGCTGCTGCGGGACTCCCGGCGCGTGCCGACGGACCCCGAGCGCTTCTACGCGGAGTACCGCGAGGGCGGCATCGACTTCGGCCCGGCCATGCGCGGTGTCGTCGCGGTGCACGAGTCCGACGGCGGGCTGCTCGCCGAGCTGCGGCTGCCGGAGGTCGTGGCGGACACCGCGGACGGCTTCACGCCGCACCCGACGATGGTCGACTCGGCCATGCAGTGCATGCGGCTGCTCGCGGCCCTCGGCACCGGCGAGGGCGGCATCGGGCTGGTCTTCGCCATCAAGGAGGTGGAGGTGCTCGCGCCCTGCGCCACGACGATGTGGGCGTGGGTCCGCGACGCCGACGGGCGGGTCGACATCGACCTGGTCGACGACCGCGGCGGGGTGTGCGTCACCCTCCGCGGGATCACCGGTCGGCGCACCGAGCCCCCGGCGCGCGCGGCGACCACCACCGAGCCGGGCGACGAGCCACCCGCGGTGACGCTGCTGCCGACGTGGGACCCGGTGCGCGAGGCGTCGGACGAGCCGTGGCCGCGGCCCGCCGACCGGGTCGGGATCATCGCGGCGACGCCGGCGGCGCGGGACGTCCTCACCGCGCTGTACCCGTCGGCGCACGTGCTGCCGGTCCCGCCGCACGGCTCGCCGGAGGACGTCGACCACGCCGTCCGGTCCGCCCCGGTGCTCGACCACCTGGTCTGGGTCGCGCCCGAGTACGCGGACGCGCCGTCCGCCGACCGCGTCGCCGCCGACCAGGCCGCAGGCGTGCTGCAGGTGTTCCGCCTGGTCAAGGGCCTGCTCGCGGCCGGCTACGGCAACCGTGCGCTCGGGTTGACCCTGGTCACGAACCGCGCGCACGCCGTGCACGAGTCCGAGGACGTCGACCCGTCGCACGCGGGCGTCGCGGGCCTGGCGGGCTCGGTCGCGAAGGAGTACCCGAACTGGGCCGTGCGGGTGGTCGACCTGGGCGCGTACGACACCGCGTCGCTGTCCGCCGTGCCGAGCCTGCCCGCCGACCCGGACGGCAACCCGCGCCTGCACCGCAACGGCACGTGGTACCGGCAGCACCTGATGCCGTTCCGGGCGGACCCGCCGACGTCGTCCCGGCTGCGGGAGGGCGGGGTCTACGTCATCGTCGGCGGTGCGGGCGGCCTGGGCACGGCGATCAGCGAGCACCTGGTCCGCCGGTACCGCGCGCAGGTGGTGTGGCTCGGCCGCAGCCCGCGGGACGCGCGCGTCGACGCCGCCATCACCGCGGTGGCGGCGTCGGGCGGACCCGCGCCGCTCTACCTGCGGGCCGACGCCACCAGCGCCGAGTCGCTGCGGCAGGCGCGCGACGAGGTCGAGCGGCGCTTCGGCCGCGTGCACGGCGTCATCCACTCCGGACTGGTGGTCGCGAGCGCGAGCCTGGCCGCCATGACCGAGGCGCAGTTCCACGACGTGCTGCGCAGCAAGGTCGACGCGAGCGCTCGGCTGGTGGACGCCTTCGGCGGCGACTCGCTCGACGTGGCGCTCTTCCTGTCGTCCATCAACTCCTACCTCAAGGCGATCAAGCAGGCGAACTACGCGGCGGGCTGCACGTTCGTGGACTCCTTCGCGCGCTCGGTGGAACGCCGGTACGGGGCCGTCGGCAAGGTGATCAACCTCGGTTACTGCTTCAACAACGCGACCGACGGCGACGACCGCGCCACGCTGATGGGCAACGCCATCCCGCTCATCCAGCCGGACGAGCTGGTGGCGGCGATCGAGCTGCTGTGCGCGGCCCCGGTCGGGCAGCTGACCCTCATGAAGCCCAGCCCGGCGGTGAACACCCGGGGCATGACCGTGGGAGACGACGAGGCGCTGCTGCTCCCGCCGGGCACCGAGGTGCCGCCGGCCGCCGTCGACCCCGCGCACCGGGAGCCGCGGGACGCGCTCGACGACCTCGATCGGCTGCGTGAACGGGTCAAGGAACTGACGGCGCTCGCGATCTGATCGCGACAGCGGAGGGATCGATCATGAAAAGGCTCCTGCTCGACTTCCTGTGGTCGCACCTGCGGTCCCTCGGCGCGTTCCGGTCCGAGCAGGCCGTCGGCGCGGCGCGGGAGGCGGCGGGCCTGCTGCCGGTGTACGACCTGTGGTTCGCCGAGGCCGTTCGCGTGCTGGAGGTCGAGGGCTACCTGGAACGGCGGGGCGACCGCGTGCTGCCACGCCGGGCCGGGCCGGACCGGTCGTTCGACGAGCTGTGGCGGGAGTGGGAGTCGGAGGGGTCGGGGTGGCGGGACAACCCCGACCTGGCCGCCATCCACGTGCTGGTGGAGACGACGCTCCGGGAGCTGCCCGCCGTGCTCACCGGCGCGCGGCGGGCCACGGACGTCATGTTCCCCGGCGGGTCGGTGGAGCTGGTCGAGGCCGTGTACAAGTCCAACCCCGAATCGGTGTTCTTCAACCGGGTGCTGGTGGCGGAGCTGATGGCGCACCTGCGCCGCCGCACCGAGGCCGAACCCGGTTTCCAGCCGAGGATCCTGGAGGTCGGCGCGGGCACCGGCGCGACGACCGCCGTCGTCCTGGAGGCCCTCGACGCGGCGGGGTCGGCGGTCCGGGAGTACCGCTACACCGACCTGTCCCGGACCTTCCTGGACCACGCCGAGCGGTCCTACGGTCCGGGCCACCCGTTCATGGCCTACGGCATCCTGGACATCGAGCGCTCGCCCGCCGAGCAGGGCGTCACCGTCGGCGGCTACGACGTGGTCATCGCGGCCAACGTGCTGCACGCCACCCGCAACATCCGCACCACGATGCGCAACGTCAAGGTGGCCCTGGCGAGCGGCGGCGTCCTGTTCCTCAACGAGGTCACCGCGAACACCTTCCTCAACCAGTTCACGTTCGGGCTGCTGGAGGGGTGGTGGCGGTACGACGACCCGGAGTCGCGCATCACCGGCAGCCCCATCCTGTCGGTCGACGGCTGGCGGGAGGTGCTCGCGGAGGAGGGCTTCGGCCCGATCTCGCTGCCGGCGCGGGAAGCCGCGGACCTCGGGCAGCAGATCATCGTGGTCGGCAGCAACGGTGTCGTGCGGCAGCAGTCCGAGTCGCGCGAACCCGTGCGGCGACAGGCGGCGGAACAGGCGGCCAGGCCCAAGGAGGCCGTGCGGGCGCGCGACACCGCCGTGACCGGGCCCGCCGCGGGCGACGGGTCGACCGACCGGCTGGTCGCGCACGTCGAGGCGGTGGCGCTCGACGTGCTGGCGGAGGCGTTGCGGATCGACCGCGCCCGGATCGGCCGGGACGAGCCGTTCTCGGACTTCGGCATCGACTCCATCTTCGCCGTGCAGGTGGCCCGCACCCTCGGCGCGGAACTGCGCCTCGACCTCGACGTCACGCTCCTGTTCGAGTACGGCACGGTGGCCGAGCTCGGTGAGTTCATCGTCGGTGAGCACGCCGACGCGATCGCCGCCGCGCTCGACACCGCCGACGCCGACGCCGCCGATGTCGACGCCGCACCGGAGCCCGAGCCCGAGTCGCCGGACGCCGATCCCGTCGAGCGGCGGGAAGACCCGGCCGACGAGGTGCCCGGGGGAGCGCTCGACGCCGAGCGGGACGGGATCGCGATCGTCGGGATCTCGGTGCGGTTCCCCCAAGCCGACGACATCGAGGAGTTCTGGCGGATCGTCGAGCAGGGCGAGCGGCGCATCACCACCCCTCCGCCGGCGCGCGAGGACTGGGCGGCCCACCGCGACGCGGTGGACACGACCGGGATGTGGGGCGCGTTCCTGGACGGCGTCCACGAGTTCGACCCGCTGTTCTTCAGCCTCTCGATGACCGAGGCGCGGCAGCTCCCACCCGAGCTGCGCCTGATGCTGATGACGGCGTGGAACGCGGTCGAGGACGCGGGCTACCGGCTCGCTGAGCTGCGGGCGCGGCCGACGGGCGTCTTCATCGCCGCCACGCCGACCGAGTACCGCGCCGACTCGCCCGAGATGCTCCTGCCGTCGCCGGTGATGATCCCCAACCGCATCTCGTACCTGTTCGACCTGCACGGCCCGAGCGAGCAGTGCGACACGCGGTGCTCGTCGTCGCTCGTGGCCCTGCACCGCGCGATCCGGTCCATCCGGGACGGGGAGTGCGAGCAGGCCCTCGTCGGCGGGGTGAACCTGATGATGTCGCCCGCGGGGTTCGAGGTGATGCGGGCCGGCGGGATGCTCACCACCAGCGGCGCGGTGCGGCCGTTCCAGGAGGGCTCCGAGGGCACCGCGCGCGGCGAGGGCGTCTGCGCCGTGCTGATCAAGCCGCTCCGCGCGGCCATCGAGGACGGTGACACCGTCTACGGCGTCGTGCGCGGCACCGCCGTCGCGCACGGCGGCAAGGGCGTGTCCTTCACGGCGCCGAACATCCGCGGCATGAAGTCGGCCATCACCCGCGCCTACGCCGACGCCGGGGTCGACCCCCGATCCGTCGCCTACGTCGAGGCGCACGGCATGAGCTCGCTGCTGGCCGACGGCGCGGAGATCGCGGCGCTGCGCGCGAGCCTGCGCGGCGACGCGGAGGCGCCGGGGGAGGACGGGCCCGTCACCTACCTCGGCAGCATCAAGCCGATCTTCGGCCACACCGAGGTCGCCTCCGGCCTGGCGGCGCTGGTGAAGGTGGTGCAGGCCCTGCGGCACGGCGTGATCCCGGCGATCCCCGACTTCGGCCGCCGGCACCCGGACATCTCCCTGGAGGGCACCCGGCTGCGGATGGCCGCGGAGACCCTGCCGTGGCCCGTCCTCACCGACGACGACGGCCGGGTCCTCCCGCGCCGGGCGAGCATCAACAGCTTCGGCATCGGTGGCGTGAACGCGCACGCGGTGCTGGAGCAGTACGTCGGGCACGCACCGGCCCACCCGCAGGACGTGCCGTCACCGCAGGTGCTGGTGCTCTCGGCCAAGACCGCGGAAGGGCTCCGCGAGCGGGTGAGGCGGCTCGTCGGCCGGTTGAGGGGCGTGGACGGGCAGGCGTTGGCGGACGTCGCCCACACCCTCCAGGTCGGACGCGAGGCGATGACGTGCCGGTTGGCGCTGGTCGCGACGACCGGCGACGAAGCGGCCGACGTGCTCTACCAGTGGCTCGGCGGCGACCCGGACGTGCGGTCGCGGGTGGCCTTCGTCGAGGACGTGCGGCGGGCCGGTTCGCCGGCGGACGGCGAGGCGTCCACCCGCGCGCTCGTGGCGGACGGGAACCTGGAGCTCCTGGCGGAGCGGTGGGCCTCGGGTGCCACCGTGGAGTGGGAGGTGCTGCACGAGGGCGCACGCCGGCGGAGGGTTCCGCTGCCGGGCTACCCGTTCCAGCGGGAGGTCTGCTTCCTCCCGCAGACGCCGACCACCGGCCCGGTCACGACCGCCGGCCCTGTCACCACTGCGCCGGTGGAGGCCGGACCGGACCACTTCGTCACCGACCTCGTGGCCTCGGTCCTCGGCCTGGAGGAGCACGTCATCGACCGCACGCGGCCGCTGTCCGACTACGGCCTCAACTCGATGCTCCTGACGGGCGTGCTGAGCCGCGTCCGGGGCGCGTTCCCGGCGTTCCGACCGGACTGGTTGCAGCCGCACGACACCCTGGACGACCTGATCGCACGGCTGGGCGAGATCGCGGGCGACGGCGCGGTGCCGGGCGACGGGCCCGTGGCGGGCGTCCGCTTCCCGGAGCTGGTGCACCTGAACGCCGTGACCGAGGGTCGGCCGGTGTTCTGGGTGCACGGCGCGTTGGCCGGCGTCGAGACCTACCGCACGATCGCCGCGCGGGTCGACCGGCCGTTCTACGGGCTCCAGGCCCGCGGCTTCATGACCGACCACGAGCCCGTCGAGGGCATCCCGGCGATGGCGGAGCACTACCTCGACATCATCCGTTCCGTGCAGCCCGAAGGCCCTTACGACATCGGCGGCTTCTGCCTCGGCGGCATCGTCTCCTACGAGATCACCCGCCTCCTCCAGGACCGCGGGCAGGTGGTGCGCTCGCTGGTGATGGTGGACTCGCCGGACACGACCGGCTGGGCGAAGTCGAACGGCGGCGGGTCCGCCACGGCGCGCAGCGCCGCCCTCCAGGTGGTGAACTCGTTGCTCTGGCCCGCCGGCGTGAAGGACCTCGACGAGGTGCGGCCCCTGCTGATCCACCAGGACGAGGTGGCCGGAGCGCCCGGCGACGACGCGGCGTTCGTGCGCCTGCTCGCGGACCTCGCGGTCCAGCGGGGCCTGCCCATGGCGCGAGAGCAGGTGGTCGGGTTCGTCGAGCGGAACATCGCCGTCCAGCTCGCCTACCGGATCGGTGAGTTCGAGATCCGACCGCTGCCGGACCCCGGCGCCGTGGACGGCACGTACTTCCGCAACGCCCGCGGCCTCTTCATGGGCGAGCTGACGCCGTACTTCCAGGTCGTCGGCGAGACGTTCTCCCTGGACCACGTCAACTACCGGCAGGACTGGGAGCGGGAGCTGCCGGGGCTGCGCGTGGTCGACCTGGACGCGGCCAACCACATGACCCTCATGCACGAAACCGATTCCCTCGCCGCTGTCGAGAAAACGTGCGTGCGGACCTACGCCGCGGACTAGTGTCCCCGGTGGAACCTGCCGCGGACGGATGCCGCGACCGATCGGCAGCAACCGACGACCCCGGTGTGAGGTCAGCTGATGCGATGCTACGTCTTCCCTGGTCAGGGCGCGCAGAAGAAGGGCATGGGCAAGGCGGTCCTCGGGCACTTCCCGGACCTGTGCCGCCAGGCCGACGAGGTGCTCGGGTACTCGGTCGAGGAGCTGTGCCTGGAGGACCCGGGCCGCCTGCTGAACAGGACCGAGCACGCGCAGCCCGCGCTCTACGTCGTCAACGCGCTGCACTACCTGGCGGCACGCCGGGACGGCCTGCCCGCGCCGGACTACCTGGCGGGCCACAGCCTCGGTGAGTACAACGCCCTCTTCGCGGCGGGCGCCTTCGACTTCGTGACGGGCCTGGCGCTGGTGCGCCGCCGCGCCGAGCTGATGGGCCGGGCGGAGGGCGGCGCGATGGCCGCGGTGGTGGGCGTCCCCGCCGACGTCGTCGAGGAGGCGCTGGCGGCGCACGGGGTCACCGGGGTCGTCATCGCGAACTACAACGCGCCCGACCAGTTCGTGCTCTCCGGCGGCAAGGAGGAGCTGGCGCGCGTCCGACCCGTCCTGGAGGCCGTCGAGGGCGTCCGGGGGTTCGTCCCGCTCCGGGTCAGCGGCGCGTTCCACTCGCCGCACATGGCGGGGGCGGCGCGGGAGTTCCGGTCGTCCCTGGAGGCGGTGGAGTTCGACGAGCTGCGGACACCGGTCGTCTCCAGCGTGACCGGACGTCCCCTCGGGCCCGACCCGGACGCCGTCCGGGAGGCGCTGGCCGAGCAGATCACCCGGCCCGTGCGGTGGACCGACTGCATCCGCCACCTGCGGGACGCGGGCGTGTCGGAGTTCGTCGAACTGGGCGGCACCAAGGTGCTCACGTCCCTGGTCGACAAGATCACCGCGGCGGAGCACCACGCGGAACGGCCGAGCGCCCAGACCACCGCACCGGCGGACGCCGGGCCGTGGCTCGACTACCGCGACGAGCGCGTGCTGGCCCTGCTGCGCGACTGCGCGGACGGGCGGCTGAGCGTCGACCAGGCCATCGAGACGATCCGCGCCGGCGGAGCAGGCCACCGGTGAGCGACCGAGTCCGCCCGGTCGCCCACTCCACCTTTTACAGCACTGGAGTTGCCCACTCATGATGTTCGTCGACTACCTCGACCGGGGGTCCCGCCTGGACCCCGCCGCGCCGTGCATGCTCGCCCCCGACGGGACGGTGCTCATGACGCACGAGGAGTTCACCGCGGTCAGCCACCGGGTCGCGGTGGCCTTAGTGGACGCGGGGCTCGAACCCGGCGAACGCGTGGCCATCCTGAGCACGAACGACGCGTACGCGTTCGCCGCCGCGGTCGGCGTGATCCGGGCGGGCGGCGTGTGGTGCGCGGGCCACTCGGCCAGCGCCCTCGACGACTACGTGACGTTCCTCGACCTCGCCGGCGCCACCCGGCTGATCTACCACGGTTCCCTGGCCGACCGCGCCACGACCGTCCTCGAACGCCTCCCGGCCCTGCGCACGGCGGTTTCGATCGGCCCCGGCCGCGAGGGCGACCCGGAGCTGAGCGACTGGATGGCGCCCGAAGGCGCGACCGCGCCGATGCTGCCGGTGGACACCAGCCGCGCCGTGCTGTTCATCAGCACCGGCGGCACCACCGGCACCCCGAAGGTCGTGCCGATCAGCAACCGGCAGGCGCACCTGATGTTCGTCGCGATCTCCGTGCACGCCGCCGAGCCCGCGCCGCCCCGCCACCTCATCGCGACGCCGATGGCCCACGCCGGCGGCTCCCTGGTCTTCCCGACGCTCGGCGCGGGCGGGTCCGTGGTCGTCCACCAGGAGGTGGTGCCCGCCGAGATCGCCGCCTCCATCGAGCGCAACCGGGTGACCCGCCTCTTCCTGCCCGCCGCGGACCTGTACGAACTGCTGGCCGACCCGTCGGTCCGCGACCACGACTACTCGTCGCTGCGCCACTTCTTCCTGTCGGCCTCGCCCATCCCGCCCGAGCGGATCGCGGAGGCCGTGGACGTGTTCGGGCCGGTCATGACCCAGTACTACTCCCAGTCCGAGGCGCCGCTGACGTGCACGGTGCTCACCACCGAGGACATCGCGCGGGCGGTGGCCCCCGGCGGTGACCGCAGGCGGTTGGCCTCCTGCGGCAAGCCGACCGTCGTCGCCCGCGTCGAGGTCATCGACGACAACGGCGAGATCCTGCCCCCCGAGGAGCTGGGCGAGCTCGCGGTCCGCTCCGACCTGGTGTTCTCCGGGTACTGGGGCAACCCGGAGGCGACCGCCGAGACCCGGCGCCCGAACGGCTGGCACGGCACCGGCGACATCGGCCTGCGCGACGCGGACGGCTACCTCTACATCGTCGACCGCAAGAAGGACATGATCATCACCGGCGGGCTCAACGTGTACTCCGCCGAGGTGGAGGCGGTCATCCACACCTTCCCCGAGGTCCGCGACTGCGCGGTGATCGGCCTGCCGCACGAGAAGTGGGGCGAGGTGGTCACCGCGGTCGTCGAGCCCGAGGCGGGCCGGGAGGTCGACGTGGACGCGATCCTGCGGACGTGCGAGGAGCGCCTCGGCTCGGTGAAGGCGCCCAAGTCGGTCCTGGTCCGCGAACTGCCCCGCTCGCCCGTCGGCAAGGTGCTCAAGCGCGAGCTGCGCGACGAGTACTGGGCGGCCCACGACCGGAGGGTGTGACCGGCACCGGTCGACGCCTCCACCTCAGCACCCCGCCGGGCCGCGGCCTCCCGCACGGCCCGGCGGTCGCGTTTTCCGCCGAATCACCAAGGAGAACCCCATGGGCAAGGCAACGAGAGACAGGCCAGAGGTGGCGCCGCGCGGCTTCGGGTCCGAGCTCCTGCACGGCTGGCGGCCGTTGTCCGCCGCCACGGTCGGCATCGGCCTGGGCGTCGCGTCGCTGCCGTTCTACACCTTCGGGTTATTCATCCCGGAGCTCGAAGCGGAGTTCGGCTGGAGCCGCAGCCAGCTCTCGTCCGTGCTGCTCATCGGCTCCGTCATCAACATCCTGCTGGCGCCCCTCATCGGCACCGTCATCGACCGCTACGGCGTGCGGATCCCGTCGACGGTGTCCCTCGTCGCGCTCGGCGGGATCTTCCTGCTCCTCGCGTCGGTCGGGCAGCCCTTCACGGCCTTCCTGCTGCTGTCGTCGCTGATGTACGTGCTGGCGGCGGCCTCCTCGCCGGTGTCGTTCACCCGCGCGGTCAACGAGCGGTTCGACCGGGCTCGCGGCGTCGCGCTGGGGATCGCCCTGGCGGGCGCGGGGCTCGTCGCCTTCCTCGCACCGCAGGTCCTGGGCGCGCAGATCGCGGAGGACTGGCGCGGCAGCTACCGCGTCCTGGCCGTCGTGGTGCTCGTGGGCGCGGTGGTCGTCGGTGTGCTGATGCCGAACTCGCGGGCGCTCGCCCGCCCGTCGGCCCGCGCCGGGGCGCCTGCCGGGGAACCGGCACCGCGGCTCGGGCCGCTGCTGCGCACCCCGCTGTTCGCCCGACTGGCCCTGACCTTCTTCGTGCTCGCGCTCGCCCTCGGCGGGATGCCGGTGCACCTGGTCCCGCTGCTGCGCGACGCCGGGGTGTCGCCCGCCTCCGCCGCGAGCACGGCGAGCCTGGTCGGCGTGTCGCTGATCGTCGGCAGGCTGGTGGTCGGCCTGCTCGTGGACCGCTTCTTCGCGCCGCGGATCGCCGCCGCCGTGCTCGGCCTCGCCGCGATCGGGTTCCTCGCGCTGCTGTTCGGCGGTCCCGGCCTGGCGCCGGTGGCCGCCATCGGCCTCGGCCTGTCGCTGGGCGGGGAGGTGGACGTGATGGGCTACCTGACCGCCCGCTACTACGACCTGACCTACTACGGCCGCCTGTTCGGCGTGCTGTACGCGATCTTCGTGCTCGGCGTCGGCACCAGCCCGCTGCTGATCTCGTGGCTGCGCGGGGCGACCGGTGGTTACGACGTCGCCCTCATCGCGTCCGCGGGCCTGCTCGTCGTCGCGGGCGCGCTGCTGATCACCTCGCCGCGGTTCCCGGCGAGGTCCGCGGCCGAGCCGGAGGCGACCCAGTCGTGACGGGGGACCGCCGGGGTGGCCGGACCACCCCGGCGGCACGCCGTCAGCGCACGCTCGCCAGGTACTCCTGGAGGCTCGGCAGGGCGTCGACGAGCATCGACGTCTGCTCGCGCACCCGGGCCATCTCGGCGCGCGCCTCGGTGTCGTCGAGGTAGTCGAGCGCGGGCAGCGACCGCTGCGGCAGGTGCCCGCCGAGTCCGAGCAGCATCACGTTGTACGAGTACGACTCGAAGCCGTGGTAGTACGGGTAGATGCTGGTCTCGTCGGGCAGCCGGACCGACCACGCCTCCAGCCGCTCGTCCAGCCCCTCGGGCACCGGGCGCTCCTTGGTCGCCTTCCAGTACGGCGTGTCGGTCCGCGCCGCGCACCGGTAGTGCACCACCAGGAAGTCCCGCACGCCGTCCAGGCAGCGCGCGATCGCCCGGTTGTAGCCGGCCGTCAGCTCCGGTTGCCAGTTCTCGTCCGGGAAGTGCTTGACCAGCTGCTCGACGCCGTACTGGATGAAGAAGATCCCGGTGGACTCCAGCGGCTCGACGAACCCGCTGGAGAGCCCGATCGCCACGCAGTTGCCCACCCACGAGCGCCGGTTGCGGCCGATGCGCATCTTGATGTGGTTGGCCTCCACCTCGGCCGCCGCCGGGCCGACGAACTCGCGCAACGTCCGCTCGGCGTCCTCCGGCGAGCAGAAGTCCTCGGCGTAGACGTACCCGGTGCCGATGCGGTTGGACAGCGGGATCGTCCAGATCCAGCCGGAGTCCATCGCGGTGGCCGTGGTGCACGGGCGCATCCCGTTCTCCACCACGTCGACCGGCACGCGCAGCGCGACGGCGCGGTTGTTCGGCAGGTAGTCCTGGTAGGACTCGAACGGCTCGCCCATGACCTGGTTGATCAGCAGGCCGCGGAACCCGGTGCAGTCGATGAACAGGTCGCCGGTGAGGTCGCCGTGCTCGCGCGTCACCACGTGGCTGATCCAGCCGCGCTCGTCCTGGCGCACCTCCAGCACGTCGTCGCGCACCCGGCGGATGCCGCGGCTCGTGCCGAAGTCCGCGAGGTACTCGGCCAGCAGGGACGCGTCGAAGTGGTAGGCGTACGGGAACTGGGCGCCCTGGTCGGACAGCGTGCTCCGGCGCTGCCGGTCGCCGCCGTCGTGCAGGGCGCGCTCGAACAGCTCCCCGTCCGGGAACCGGGGCGACCGCTGGGCGTCGCACAGGGCGGGGACCACCAGGCAGTCCTTGTCGAACCGCTCGCCGCCGACCTTGAGCCACCAGTCGGCCATGGTGAACCCCTGCACCTTGGGCAGCCGCTCGAACGGGTGGTAGAACACGTGGCCCGGCTCGCGCCAGTTCTCGAACCTGATGGCCAGCTTGTACGACGCGTGGCAGGCGGGCATCCAGTCCTGCTCGGCCAGGCCCAGGTAGTCGAAGAAGTGCCGGACCGTGCTGAAGGTCGCCTCGCCGACGCCGATGGTGGGCACCCGGGCCGACTCGACCAGGGTCACCGAGATCCGATCACCGAACGCTTCCCTCAGGTAGGTGGCGGTCATCCAACCCGCGGTACCTCCACCGACGATGACGACGTTGCGGAGCATGTCCCACCCTCTTCACGACAGCCGACCGGACCTCGACGGCCAGTGCAGCACGGCCGGACAGCCGGGCGCGACTGCTCGACCGGGCACTGACCGCGGACCGTTGGCGGGGCTCGTTGGGGCATCCGTTCGGGCACTGGCCACCGGTCTGCCCCCGTTCCTACCCTCGATCCCGTGACCGATCCGTCGTGCCGGTGGCCCGACCGGCGGGTGGTCCCCGGTCGCGCACGGCGGTCCGGGGCGCCGTGCCGACCGCCGTCCCGCCGACGACGTGGAGCCGGGCGGGTCGTCCGAACGCCATCGATCGAGGAGGTTCCCGTGGCCCAGTCGGACCGGCGGAACGGTGCCGAGAACGCCGCGGGGACCCGTTACCGCGAGGTGCTGCAACTCGACCGGCTGCTGGCCTGCCAGCCCGCGGCCGAGGCGCACGACGAGCTGATGTTCGTCATCGTCCACCAGGTGCACGAGCTGTGGTTCAAGCTGATGCTGTTCGAGCTGGAGGAGGTGCGCGACCTCCTGCTGGCCGACCGGCTCGGCGCGGCCGAACACCTGCTGCGCAGGCTCGTCGCCGTCGAGCACGTGCTGATCTCGCAGTGGGCCGTGCTCGACACCATGCTGCCGATGGACTTCCTCGCCTTCCGCGACGCCCTCGACGGCGGCAGCGGCTTCCAGTCCGTGCAGCACCGCGAGATCGAGTTCCTGGCCGGGCAGAAGGACCCCGGCTACCTGGACCGGGTGCCGCTCACCGACGCCGAGCGCGAACGCCTGGTGCGCAGGCTCGCGGAACCCAGTGTGCGGGAGGCGTTCGCCGCCGTGGTCGAGAGACGCGGGCTCGACTCGCTCGCGGACCTCTGGCAGCACGGCTACCACGACCAGCCCGCCGCGCACTGGGAACTGCTGCGCGTGGCCGAGGCCTTGCTCGACGTCGACCAGGCGTTCGGCCGGTGGCGGACCCACCACGCGCTGACCGTCGAGCGCCAGATCGGGTACAAGCCCGGCACCGGCGGCTCGGCGGGCGTGGACTACCTGCGCGCGCGCATCGCCTCCCGTCTCTTCCCCGAGCTCTGGGAGGTCAGGTCCCGGCTGTGAGCCGGGGACCCCGTCGCGCGGGTCACCCGGTCAGCAGGCCGTCACGGATGGCGTAGGCGACCGCGAGGGTCCGGTTGGGGCAGTTCAGCTTGGCCAGCAGGTTCGCGACGTGCCGCTTGGCCCCGTGCACCGAGATGCCGAGCCGGCGGCCGATCTGCTTGTTGCTCATCCCCTCGGCCAGCAGGCTGAGCGCCTGCTGCTCCCGCGGGGTGAGGCGGAACGCGGTCGTCCTCGGCTGACCGCGCCGGCGCAGCTCGGTGATCAGCTTCCGGGCGAGGGAGGAGGAGAGCACCATGTCCCCGCGCTGGAGCCTGAGCAGCGCGTCCTCGAGCGACTGCGGGTCGACCGCGGACTCCAGGATGAACCCGTCGGCCGTCAGCATCGACGCCTGGGCGATCACGTCGTCGCTCGCGTCGCGGAGCAGGGCCACCGTCTTGACCCCGCGCTTGGCGGCCACCGCGGCCACCTGGTCGAACCCCTCCAGCGCGTCGGCGGACAGCAGGACGACGTCGAAGGTGCGGTTCTCCAGCAGCGTCACGGCCTCCTGGAACCCGGCGCAACCGTGCACGACCTTGACCGGGGAGAGGCTGTGCAGCATGTACGTGAGACCCCACCTCGTGACCTCGTTCGGCAGGACCACCAGGGCCGCCAGGTCGGCGTTGTGGAATCGGGCGACGCCGTCCGCCGCACGTCCGTCCGCGACGGATTTCCGTCCATTCTCCAGAGCGATAACATTCCCGTTGATGGCGCACCATCCTTCATAGGAGAATTTACTGCTGTCATCACGGACCAGTTCCGCGGCGGCACCCGGCGGAACCTGCGCCGCCGTGCCGGGCGCGGGAGGACGCGCCGCCGACCGCACCCCGCCGGTCGACGTTCCCCTGATCCCCCAGGACTTCCGGCCGGGGTGGAACCCGACCGGAGCGCTGCTGTCGTGCTCCCCGCGTGCCGATGGGCCTCCGAAGTCGCGACGGCGCGGGACCGCGCACGCGGCGGGACGAACCCCTCCCGCGTGGGCCGCGACGATGCCGGGACGTGCCGGGAATCGATCCGGGGTCGACGAGCTGCCGTCGTCGTCGGCGTGGACGACCGGGCGCCGGCCGATCGGATCGGCGCGACACCGGCGGACGACATCGGCGTGACACCGGCGGACGACGCGGGTCCGGGCACGCCCCGGCCGAAGCCGACGACGTCGGTCCGCATCACCGCACGTGAGCCGGGTGCCAGCTTCTGCGCCCGCTCAAAGCAGGCACCGCCGTTCGATGTCCATCGCACCACCCCCCACGTCCCGGCCGGAGCTCCCCAGCGGCTCACCGAGATACACACCGATGCTAACCACATGGCTACGTGACGGCGCAAGGCGCGCGGCCCCATCACCCCGAGTCACGGGACGTCGGCGCTGGTCAGGCCGCTCGGGCGTGGTGAAGCCGAAGAGCGCGGAGCGGGATGCCGAACACACGCGGCACAGCGGGTGCGGAAGGTGCCCCCGTCGGGGCGTCCCGGGGTGGGGCGGGTCGACCGGGGCCGGCTCAGTTGCCCTGCGGGGCGTACTTCCCGCCTGCCACGACCCGGTCGACGATGCCGTAGGCCACCGCCTCCGCGGCGGTGAGGCGGCGGTGGTCGCGGAGGTCACCCGCGAGGGCCTCCGGGTCCCGCCGGGTCCGCTCGGAGAGCAGGCGCACCATGTCGTCGACCAGCTTCCGGTGCACGGCCTCCGGCGACTTCAGGTGCTCGCCGTCGAGCCCCTCGTCGAGGCCCGGTTCCCTCAGGACGACGGCGGAACCCGGCAGGGCGTACCTCTTGCC
>NZ_JBFAAX010000011.1:0-7825 GCF_040639995.1 Actinosynnema sp. NPDC023658
CCTGGTGCGACTCCGCGGGCGCGGTCCAGCTGCGCGAACGCCGCCGCGTCCGCCGGCGGATGCTGCCCGGCGGCTGGGAGCTGGAGTGGACCAGCGTGCTGACCGCCGAGGACCGCGTGGTGCTGCACAGCCCCGGCAGCAAGGGCCGCGAGGGCGCGGGCCACGGCGGCTGGTTCTGGCGGCTGCCCGACCTCGACCCCCGGTCCGTGCAGGTCTTCAGCCCCGACGGCGTGGGGGAGGAGCACGTCAACGGCCGGCCCGCGCCGTGGCTCGCGGTCGTGGTCAGCGAACCGGGGCGCGGCCCGGACCGGCGGGTGTGGACGGCCGTCCTGTCCGGCCCCACCGACCCGTGGTTCGTCCGGGTGGGGCAGTACCTGGGCATCGGCTCCGCCCTCGCCTGGGACGCGCCGGTGGTGCTGGAACCGGGTCAGGAGCGGGAGGTCGTCGTGCGGGTGGCGCTCTACGACGGCGTGCGCCCGCCGTGAGGGACCGCGGGACGTCCAGACCATTGACAAGCTTCGCGACACGACAATAGCGTCGTTGTGAAACGTTTCATTCCGGAGGTTGGCGTGCGACGTGTCTGCTTCCTGCTCCGGGTGCGCCCGGAGCGGCTGGAGGAGTACCGGGAGCGGCACCGCGAGGTGTGGCCGGAGATGCGGGAGGCGCTGCGGGAGACCGGGTGGGGCAACTACAGCCTCTTCCTGGCCGACGACGGGCTGCTCGTCGGTTACCTGGAGACCCCGGACTGGGACGCGGCCCAGCGGGGCATGCGCGACCGCGAGGTCAACGACCGGTGGCAGGCCGAGATGGCCGAGTTCTTCACCGCGTTGGACGGCAGGCAGCCCGACGAGGCCATGAGGCCGCTGACCGAGGTCTTCCACCTCGACTGAGCAGTGAAGGAGTCCGAAGTGGACGACATGACAGGATCCCCCGGCGCGGTCGCCGTGCGGGACGCACTGGCCGGGCAGCGCATCGAGCTGCCGTCCTGGGCGTTCGGCAACTCCGGCACCCGGTTCAAGGTCTTCGCGCAACGCGGTGTGCCGCGCACCCCGCACGAGAAGGTGGCCGACGCCGCGACCGTGCACCGGTTCACCGGGGTGGCGCCGTCCGTCGCGCTGCACATCCCGTGGGACGCGGTGCCCGACTACGCCGAGCTGGCCAAGTTCGCGGAGGACCAGGGCGTGTCGATCGGCACCATCAACGCCAACGTCTTCCAGGACGACGCCTACCTGCTGGGCAGCGTGTGCGCACCGGACCCGGCGGTGCGGCGCAAGGCCTTGGACCACCTGCTGCAGTGCGTCGACATCATGGACGCCACCGGCTCGCGCGACCTGAAGCTGTGGTTCGCGGACGGCACCAACTACCCCGGTCAGGACAGCATCCGGGCCCGCCAGGACCGGCTGGCCGAGGCCCTGCGCGAGACCTACGACCGGCTCGGGCCCCACCAGCGCATCCTGCTGGAGTACAAGCTGTTCGAGCCCGCGTTCTACACCACCGACGTGCCGGACTGGGGCACGGCGTACGCGCACTGCCTGGAGCTGGGCGAGCGGGCGCAGGTCGTGGTCGACACCGGCCACCACGCGCCGGGCACCAACATCGAGTTCATCGTCGCGGTGCTGCTGCGCGCGGGCAGGCTGGGCGGGTTCGACTTCAACTCCCGCTTCTACGCCGACGACGACCTCATGGTCGGCGCGGCGGACCCGTTCCAGCTGTTCCGGATCATGGTGGAGGTGGTGCACGGCGGAGCGCTCGCGCCGGAGTCCGGGGTGGCGTTCATGCTCGACCAGTGCCACAACATCGAACCGAAGATCCCCGGCCAGATCCGGTCGGTGATGAACGTGCAGGAGGCCACCGCCAAGGCACGCCCGCGGTCAGGTCCAGCAGCACGGTCGTCGCGAACCCGGCACTCGCCGCGTCCAACGCGGTCGCCCGCACGCAGTGGTCGGTGGCGATGCCCACCACGTCCACCTGCTCCACGCCACGCGCCCGCAGCCACTCCACCAGCTGCTCGCCACCGCCGGACGCGCCCTCGAAGCCCGAGTACGCCGCCTCGTACGCGCCCTTCGAGAACACCGCCTCCACCGCCGTCACGTCCAGCTCCGGGTGGAACGACGCACCGGCCGTCCCGGCCACGCAGTGCACCGGCCACGAGTCCACGAAGTCCGGCGTCTCGCTGAAGTGCGACCCCGGGTCCACGTGGTAGTCCCGCGTCGCGACGACGTGGTCGTACGACGACGACGCGACGTGCGCCGAGATCGCCGCCGCCACCGCCGCGCCACCCGTCACCGCCAGGGAGCCGCCCTCGCAGAAGTCGTTCTGCACGTCCACCACGATCAGCGCCTTGCTCATGGGAAGAGCCCCCTCACAGGAACGTCGTCGGAATCGCGGGTTCGCCGCGGGACAGCTTCAGGCCCTCCCACGGCACGGTCACCAGGGCGGCACGCAGCCGTTCCCGGCTCTGCACCAGGGTGTCCACGCCGTCCACCCGTTGTCCAGCGCGGACCAGCGGCACGGGCAGCAGCCGGTCGTGCGGACCCACCGGCGGCTCCTCCGCGTGCGGGAACACGACCTCCTCCAGCGCCGTCCCGGTCTCCTTGTGCCGGCGCAGCGCGTTCTTGCGCCCGCCGCGCGACTCCTTGTGCGAGCTGCGCTTGGCCACCGGCCGCCCGTCGACCTCGACCAGCTTGTAGACCATGCCCGCGGTCGGTGCGCCGGACCCCGTCACCAGGGACGTGCCCACGCCGTACGCGTCCACCGGCTCCGCCCGCAGCATCGCGATCGAGTACTCGTCCAGGTCCCCCGACACCACGATCCGGGTGTTCTTCGCGCCCAACGAGTCGAGCTGGTCCCGCGCCTGCCGCGCCAGCACGCCCAGGTCGCCGGAGTCGATCCGCACCGCGCCCAGCGACGGCCCCGCGACCTGCACGGCCGTCTTGATGCCGTTGGTGATGTCGTAGGTGTCCACCAGGAGGGTCGTGTCCACGCCCAGGGCGTCGACCTGCGCCCGGAACGCCTCCTCCTCCGTGTCGTGCAGCAGCGTGAACGCGTGCGCGCACGTCCCGGCGGTCGGGATGGCGTGCCGACGTGCCGCTTCGAGGTTCGAGGTCGCGGTGAACCCGGCCAGGTACGCGGCGCGGGCCGCCGCCACCGCCGCCTCCTCGTGCGTGCGGCGGGAGCCCATCTCGATCATCCGCCGACCGTTGGCGGCACCCACCATCCGGGCGGCGGCGGAGGCGATCGCGCTGTCGTGGTTGAGGATCGACAGGGCCAGGGTCTCCAGCACCACGCCCACGCCGAACGACGCGCGCACGGACAGGATCGGTGAGCCCGGGAAGTACAGCTCGCCCTCCGGGTAGCCGTCCACGTCCCCGGTGAACTCGTAGTCCGCCAGCCACGACAGGGTGGCCTCGTCGACCACGTTCGTGCGTTCCAGCAGTTCCAGCTCACGCTCGGTGAACCTGAAGTCGGTGATCGCGTCCAGCAGCCTGCCGGTGCCCGCGACGACCCCGTACCGCCTGCCCTCCGGCAGCCGCCGGGCGAAGACCTCGAAGACGCACGGTCGGTCGGCGGTGCCGTCGCGCAACGCCGCGGCCAGCATCGTCAACTCGTAGTGGTCGGTGAACAACGACGTCGACATGGGGACAGAGCCTAGGCCCGCACCCGCCGGTGGCCCTGTGGGCTCCACCACGGACCCGAACATGACACCATTGGCGGTATGACCACGCCCGTCGAGCATGAGCGGACGCAGGTTGACCCGGCCGGCGAGGAGGTCCGCACCGAGGACCGCCCGTGGCAGACCTTGGTCTGGAACGACCCGGTGAACCTGATGTCCTACGTGACGTACGTGTTCCAGAAGCTGTTCGGCTACAGCCGCGACCACGCGACGAAGCTGATGCTGGACGTGCACCACAAGGGCAGGGCGATCGTGTCGTCGGGGAGCAAGGACAAGGTGGAGGCCGACGTGGCCAAGCTGCACGCGGCCGGGCTCTGGGCGACCATGCAGCGTTCGTCGTGAAGAAGTGGACCCGCACCGGCGACCGGGTGCTCGCCCGGTTCGACCGGCAGGAAGCCGCCGTGGTGCGCGGGCTCGTGAGCCAGATCCAGGACATGCTGCTGGCACGTGCCGAGGAGGCGCCGCAGGACGAGCTGGCGGAGCTGACCGGCATCCGCACCGGCCCGTCCACGCCGCCGGACGACCCGATCCTGGGTCGGCTGCTGCCGGACTTCCACCGGCTCGACCCCGACGCGCCCGACCCGGCCGAGGTCGACTCGGCCAACGCGCTGCGGTCGTTGCACGAGCCCGAGCTGCTGGACCAGAAGACCGGGGTCGCGGCGGTGGTGCTGGAGACGTGCCCGCCGGACGGCGGTGAGGTCCGGTTGGCGCTGGACCAGGCCGAGGCGTGGCTGTCGGCGTTGAACGACGTGCGGCTGGCGCTGGGGACGGCGCTGGACGTGCAGGAGGACATGCCGGACGAGCTGCCGCCGGACGACCCGCGCTCGCCGCACCTGGGCGTGTACCACTGGCTGACGTGGGTGCAGGAGACGCTGGTCGAAGCGGTCATGGGCTGATGCTGCTCGGACGCGCGCCGGGCGTGGCGGTGCTGCTGACGCCCGCCGGCGCGGTGGCCGGCGTAGACGTCCGGGGTGCGCCCGTGGGCACGCGTGAGCTGGACCTGCTCGACCCGTCGACGTTGGTGCAGCGGGTGCACGCGGTGGTGCTGGGCGGGCCGTCCGTCGTCGACGGGGTCGTGCGCTGGCTGGCGGAGCGCGGGCACGGGTTCCCGGTCGGCACCCGGCCGTTCGAGGTCGTGCCGATCGTGCCCGCGGCGCAGCCGTCGGGGCTGGGTGACGGGGTGGACGGTCACGCGGTCTGCGAGGCGGCCTCCGAGGTGCGTGCGTCCGACGTGCGGGCGTTGGCGTTCGTCGGTGGGACGGCGGTGGGTCTCGTCGTCGTGGAGGCCGAAGTCGGGCCGGCGGAATGCCGAAGGGTCGCGATCTCGGCGCACGACGGGTTCGCGCGGGCCGGCGTGGCGGTGCCCGCGACCGTGTTCGCGGTGGCCTCGGGCACCCCGACCGGAACCCCGCTGAATGACCTGTGCACGGCCGCCGCCGACGCGCTGGAACGCGCCGCCCGACCGTCCTGAGCGTTCAACTCGGGTGTCCTGGACGTAGGACTCTCGCGCTCTGGACGTAGGACTCTCGCGACGCGGAGGTAGGACACGCGCGTTCCGGAGGTGGGACACGCGAGGGTGGGACGGGCGGTCGCTGGGTACCCGAGGGCCATGGTGGGTGTGCGGAGTGCCTCGGATGTGCGAACTGCCTCGGGTGTGCAGAGGGCGTTCGAGTGGGTGCGGACCAGTCCGGCGATCGACAAGGCGGCCGGTGCGCTGGCCGAGGCGGTCCCGGCCGCGCTGCGCCGGCGCGAGGTGACCGACCTGCTTCGCACGCGGGCGCTGGGACGGCCGGTGCACCCGGCGGTCGTGGCGCTGCCCATCGGGCTGTACGCGGCGTCGGCGGCGTTGGACCTGATGCCGGGCAGCGGCAAGGCGGCGCGGGCGCTGATCGGGGCCGGGTTGGCGGTCGCGCCGGCCGCGCTGGCGACCGAGCTGGCCGAGTACGGGACGTTGGACCAGGAGGAGCGGCGCACGGCGTTCGTGCAGCTGGCGGCCAACGCGGCGGCGAACGTGTGCTACCTCACGTCGTTCCGGCTGCGCGGGCACGGGTTCGGCGTCGTGGCCAGGGCGGTCTCGGCGCTGGGGCTCGCGGCGCTCGGCGCGGGCGGTCTGCTGGGCGGCCGCGCGGCGTACCCCGATGGCGCCAGGGGCGTGCGCGAAGCGGTGTAGTGCGCGTTCTCACCGAGCGGGACACCTTCCCCCACCACGTAGGATGGTGGCGTGCTGGTGATTCGCCGTGACCTCGTGGACGCGATGGTGGCTCATGCCCGTCGCGACCACCCGGACGAGGCGTGCGGGATCATCGCGGGGCCGGAGGGCTCCGACCGCCCGGAGCGGTTCATCGCGATGGACAACGCCGAGCGCTCGCCCACGTTCTACCGCTTCGACTCGATGGAGCAGTTGCGCGTCCACCGCGAGCTGACCGCGAACGACGAGGAAACGATCGTCGTCTACCACTCGCACACGGCGACGCAGGCGTACCCGTCCCGCACGGACGTCGCGTACGCGAGCGAGCCGCAGGCGCACTACGTGCTCATCTCCACCCGCGACCCGGAGCAGCACGAGCTGCGCTCCTACCGCATCGTGGACGGCGTGGTGACCGAAGAGCCGGTCGAGGTCGTGGAGTCGTACATGTTCGCCCACACGGGCGCGGACGACACGCCCGACTGTCCCTGAGACCGGGCACCGAGCCGCGCGTCCCGCACCACCGTGGCACCTTTCCGGCACCACCTTCCCGGCACCACCTTCCCCAATCCGGCTCCTCGGAGGTACCAGCATGGCCGTCACCGTCTCCATCCCCACGATCCTGCGCACCCACACCGGTGGGCAGAAGTCCGTCGAGGCGGCGGGCGCGACGCTCGCCGAGGTCATCGACGACCTGGAGACCAACCACGGTGGCCTGAAGCAGCGCCTGGTCAAGGAGGGCGCGCTCCACCGGTTCGTCAACGTCTACGTCAACGACGAGGACGTGCGGTTCGCGGGTGGCCTGGAGGCCGCGGTCAAGGACGGCGACACCGTGACGATCCTCCCGGCCGTCGCGGGCGGCTGACCCACCCCGGAGGACTGACGTGGCCCGGTACGAGTCACTGCTCGACGCGGTCGGCGGCACGCCCCTGGTGGGGCTGCCCCGGCTGTCGCCGTCGAAGGACGTGCGGCTGTGGGCGAAGCTGGAGGACCGCAACCCGACCGGCTCGATCAAGGACCGCCCGGTCCTGATGATGATCGAGGAGGCCGAGCGCAGCGGGGTCCTCACGCCGGGCTGCACGATCCTCGAACCGACGTCCGGCAACACCGGCATCGCGCTGGCCATGGCCGCGAAGCTCAAGGGCTACGGCCTGGTGTGCGTGATGCCGGAGAACACCTCCACCGAGCGCAAGCAGCTGTTGCAGGCCTACGGCGCGCGGATCGTGTTCTCGCCCGCGGCGGGCGGGTCGAACCAGGCCGTGGCGACGGCGAAGGAACTGGCCGCGCAGAACCCCGACTGGGTGATGCTCTACCAGTACGGCAACCCGGCCAACCCCGGCGCGCACTACCACGGCACCGGGCCGGAGATCCTCAAGGACCTGCCGACGATCACGCACTTCGTCGCGGGTCTGGGCACCACGGGCACGCTGGTCGGCGTCGGCCGGTACCTGCGCGAGCACAAGCCGGACGTGCAGATCATCGCGGCCGAGCCGCGGTACGGCGAGCTCGTGTACGGCCTGCGCAACCTGGACGAGGGCTTCGTGCCCGAGCTGTACGACGCCGAGGTGCTGACCGGCCGCTTCTCGGTGGGCTCGTACGACGCGCTGCGCCGGACCCGGCAGCTGCTGGAGGTGGAGGGCATCTTCGCGGGCATCTCCACCGGCGCGATCCTGCACGCGGCGCTGGCCGCGGCGGAGAAGGCGGCGGCGCGCGGCGAGTCGGCGGACGTGGCGTTCGTGGTCGCGGACGCGGGGTGGAAGTACCTGTCCACCGGCGCGTACGCGGGCACGTTGGACGAGGCCGCCGAACGGCTCGACGGGCACCTCTGGGCCTGAGGCCGTGGACGGACGTGGGGGTAGTGGGCCCCGCCACCCCGGGGGGCGTGGGCGGGGGGGGGCGGGGGGGGGTCCGGGGGGCCGATAATCCGCACCCCCACCAACACCACCACCCCGCGGCGCACGTACCAG
>NZ_JBFAAX010000011.1:7835-16009 GCF_040639995.1 Actinosynnema sp. NPDC023658
CGCCCCCGGGACTCGGCCCCCCCCCCCCGGGGGGCCACTTGCCGCCCCTCGGCCGGTGGTTCAGCCGACCGTGCAGGCCGCGCCGTTGAGCGTGAACGAGGTCGGCTTGTCGGTGTTCCCGCTGTGGGTCGCCTGGAAGCCGATCCCGACCGAGGCGCCGGGGTTGAGCGCGCCGTTGTAGGACGCGTTGCGCGCGGTGACCGCGCCGCTGGTGGGGGAGAAGGTGGCGTTCCACCCGCTGGTGATGGTCTGCCCGCCGGGCAGGGTGAACGCGAGCTGCCAGCCGTTGAGCGCGCTGGTGCCGGTGTTGGTGATGCTGATGCTCGCGGTCAGGCCCGTGTTCCAGCCGTTGACGGTGTAGGTGACCTTGCAGCCGCCGGTCGGCGGGTTGTCGGTGGTCGTGGTGGTGGTCGTCGTCGTAGTGGTGTCGGTGGTGGTCGTCGTCGTGCTGGTGGTCGTGCTCGTGGTGGTGCTGGTCGTCGTGCCCGTGTTCTGGTCCAGCCCGAAGAACTGGATGACCCGCAACGCCATGCCCGACGCCATCAGGTTGTGCCCGACGCCCTGCAACGAGATCCCCTCGACCTTGGTGCCGTAGCGGGTGCGCGTCCAGCCGGACTGCGGGCTGTCGGTGGACGTCGGCGTGGTGGACAGGCCGTGGACGTTGGTCCACTGGTCGATCGTCTCGCCGAAGTTCGGGTACCGCAGGGTGTCGTCGGCGGTGCCGTGCCAGATCTGCACGCGCGGCCGTGCGCCGCTGTAGCCGGGGTACGCGCCGCGGGCGATGTCACCCCACTGCTGCGGCGTCTTGAGCACCTGGCCGTTGGCGCAGGCGCTGTTCCAGCTCGACCCGTCGGTGGTGGCGAAGCAGCCGTCCGGCACGCCCGCGAACGCCGCACCCGCGGCGAACACGTCCGGGTAGTTGGCCAGCATGACGTTCGTGGTCATCGCGCCGGACGAGACGCCGGTGACGAACACCCGGCCGGTGTCGCCGTTGTAGCGCTGGAGCACGTACCGGACCATCGACATGAGGCCGACCGGGTCGCTGCCGCCGTCGCGGCGCAGCGCCTGCGGGCTCGACACGTCGAAGCACTGGCCGCTGCGGGTCGCGGACGGGTAGATCACGATGAAGCCGTACTGGTCGGCCAGCCGGGCGTACTCCGTGCCGGAGTAGAACGCCGGGCCGGTGCCGGTGCAGTAGTGCACGGCCAGCAGCACGCCGGGCTTGGCCTGGACCCGGTCCGGCACGTACAGGTGCATCCGCAGGTTGCTGGGGTTCGTGCCGAAGCCGGTGACCTCGGTCAGCGTGGCGGCGGACGCCTGGGGTGCGACGACGAGGGCCAGCACGAAGGCCGCCGCGGCGACCAGGGACGTCATGATCGCGCCGAAGATCCTCACGGCGCCACCACCCTTCCGGTGTTGTCGAGCGCCACGGCCGACAGGCTTCTCAAGACCATTCCCTCCTCCTTGAGGACCACGGCGAGAGTTGTCGCCACTATGTGTTCGGAAGGTCCTCGCGGACAACGGTTTCGTGAAAGTTGCGGGTCTCACTTGGCGGCCTGAGCTGCGGTAACGCTCGTTGCACCCGTTCGGGTGCGCGGTGTCGCTCGAAAGTTGCGGATCCGTGCCGGCCGGTGCGGCCGACAACGGTTCCGACCTATTCCGCGGTACCCCTGGAATGGGTCTCGACAACCGCCTTCGGTAATTGCCGGGAAATCCTCGCCGGGCCGGTTCCGGAATTGCGGTCGTACTCCTCGCCTTCGGGGAACCGCAGGTGCTCTACCGAGCTGTGACCTCGGTTGATGCGTTCGAGTGAACTTTCCGGCGGTCAATTGGGAGGACGACGACGGTCGGTGTTTCCGCATTTTCACCGGCACCGTTGCTGCTATCGTTCCGGCCATGCAATTGACGGTGCTCGGGTGTTCGGGCAGTGCGCCGGGGCCCGCTCTGCCCACCTCCGGGTACCTGGTGGAAGCGGGTGGCATCCGGATCGTGCTGGAGCTGGGCAGCGGCGTGTTCGGCCCGCTCACGCGGCACTGCGACCCGTTCGACGTCGACGCCGTGCTGCTGTCGCACCTGCACCTCGACCACTGCGCCGACTTCAGCTCGCTGACCGTCTACCGGCGCGAGCACCCGGAGCCGCCCTACGACGTCACCGAGCGCCGGTTGCCGGTGTTCGCGCCGTCGCACGCGCCATCCCGCCTGGCCGCCGCGCACGCCGCCAGCCGCGCCGACCTCGCGACCACGGACCTGACCGACGTGTTCGACTTCGTCCCGCTCGCGCCTGGCCGGTACGCCGTGGGGCCGGTGGAGGTCGAGGTGGCCGCCATGCGGCACATCTGCGAGGCCTACGGGTTCCGCATCTCGCACGGGGGCGTGTCGCTGGTGTTCTCCGGCGACACGGTGCCGTGCCCGGAGCTGGTGCGGCTGGCCGAGGGGGCGGACCTGCTGCTGGCCGACTCGGCGTGGCGGGCGCAGGCGGGCCGCGCCAACTACCTGCACATGAGCGGGCGGGAAGCCGGTGAGGTGGCCGCGTCCGCCGGCGTCGGCCGCCTGGTGCTGACCCACGTGCTGCCGTGGTCGGACCGCGACGGCGTCCTGCGCGACGCGACCGAGGCCTTCCCCGGCCCGGTCACCCTGGCCACCCCGGACACCACCTACACCCTCTGACCACCCGACCCCCGCGTGTCCAACCCCCAGACCACGCGTGTCCTACGTTCACGTCGCGAGAGTCCTACGTTCAGGACACCCGAGTTGAACGCTCAGGACGTCGGTCAGCCCGCGAACGCGGTGGACGGCAGGCCCTCGCCCACGCCCGGGAGCACCAGGACCGAACCGGCCAGCTCGCTCGACGCGTCGTCGCTCAACCCGACCCGCGCGGTCGTCACGTAGAGGTCGGTGAAGTCACGACCGCCGAAGCAGCACGCCGTCGGCTGACCCACGGGCAGGTCGATCTCCCGGTCCAACCGGCCGTCCGGCGTGTACCGGTGCAGCGCCGCCCCGCCGAACAACGCCACCCAGATCGCCCCGGACGAGTCCACGGTGAGGCCGTCGGGCAGCCCCCGCCCCACCTCGACCAGCGGACGGCGGTTCGTCGCCTCACCGGTCTCCCGGTCGAAGTCGAGCACGTCGACCCGCCGCTCCCCGGAGTCGATGTAGTACATGAGCGTGCCGTCGGGGCTCCAGCCGGTGCCGTTGCTGACGCTCACCCCGTCCAGCACGACCTTCGCGTCACCGCTGGGCTCCACCCGCGCGAGCCACCCGCCCGGGTCCTCGTCGTACCGCATCGTGCCCGCCCACAGCCGCCCGGCCGGGTCGACCGCCGCGTCGTTGCCCCGCACGCCGTCACGCGCCCAGTAGACGAGCCAGGTCTTCGTGCCGTCACGGTCGATCAGCGCCACGCCGTCACGCAGGTTCACCACCAGGCCACCGCGGGACCGCGGCTTGGCCGCGCCCACGTGCTGCGGCACTTCGAGCACGGCGTCGGCGTCGACGGAGGCGGAGGGGTTGTAGCGGTGCACCTCGCTGCCGAGGATGTCCACCCAGAGCAGCGTTCCGCTGGCGTGGTCCCACGTGGGGCCCTCGCCCAACTGCGCTTCGGCCCGCACCGCGACTTCGATCGACACCGGCACAGCCTACGGTCACGCCCGAACCGGCCATCCCGGAACGCCGCGAACCACCGCGGAACCACCTGATCAGCGCGTAACCTGGGGGCGTGGATCCCACCGGTCCGTTCAGCCCGCCGACGCCCGATCCGGTGACGGCCGTGCCCAAGGGGTCGAGGGCGTCGAAGCCGTTGGCCAAGCGCGTCGTACCGCCCCAGCCCGTGCTGTCGTCGGTGGTGGTGCTCGGCTTCGTCGGCCTGCTCTACGTCGTGGAGGCCATCGACACCCTCCTCGGCGGCCGGCTGAACGACGACGGCGTGATCCCGCGCGACTTCAGCGAGTGGGACAACATCATCTGGTTCCCGCTGCTGCACGGCGACTGGACCCACCTGACCGGCAACGCCGTGCCGCTGCTCGTGCTGGCCTACCTCGCCACCTCCGGCGGGATCAAGCAGTTCCTCCAGGTCACGGCGGTCATCTGGCTCACCAGCGGCCTCGGTGTCTGGGTCTTCGGCTCCTACGGCAGCCACATCGGCGCGTCCGGCCTCATCTTCGGCTTCCTGGCGTTCCTGCTGGTGCGCGGCATCTTCGCGCGCAGCCCGCTGCAGATCGTGGTGGCCGTGGTGGTCTTCGCGCTCTACGGCGCGGCGCTGTGGGGCGTGCTGCCCGGCCAACCCGGCATCTCCTGGGAGGGTCACCTGTTCGGCGCGCTCGGCGGTGTCCTCGCGGCGTGGGGCGTCGCCCGGGACGCCGCGAAGAGCGCCCGGACTACTCTGGACGCGTGACCGTCACCGCCGATTCGCCCATCGGGATCTTCGACTCCGGCGTCGGCGGGTTGACCGTCGCACGGGCGATCATGGACCAGCTGCCCGGCGAGCGGATCAGGTACGTCGGTGACACGGCGCACTGCCCGTACGGCCCGCTGCCGATCGCGGACGCGCGCAAGTACGCCCTCGAAGTCATGGACCGGCTGGTGGCCGACGGCGCGAAGCTGCTGGTCATCGCCTGCAACACGGCGTCGGCGGCCTGCCTGCGCGACGCCCGCGAGCGGTACGACATCCCGGTGGTCGAGGTCGTGCTGCCCGCCGTGCGCCGGGCCGTCGCCACCACCCGCACCGGCAAGGTCGGCGTCATCGGCACGATCGGCACGGTCGGGTCCGGCGCGTACCAGGACGCGTTCGCCGCCGCACGGGACGTCCAGGTCACCGCGGTCGCCTGCCCGAGGTTCGTGGACTTCGTGGAGCGCGGCACCACCTCCGGCCGCCAGGTGCTCGGCATGGCCCAGGCCTACCTGGAGCCGTTGCAGCGCGCCGAGGTCGACACCCTGGTCCTCGGCTGCACGCACTACCCGCTGCTGACCGGCGTGCTGCAGATCGTGATGGGCGACGGCGTGACGCTCGTCTCCAGCGCCGAGGAGACCGTGAAGGACGTCGTGCGGGTGCTCACGGAGCGCGACATGTTCCGCGTCGGGGAGCCCGACCAGCGGTTCAGCTGCACCGGTCCGGTGGAGCCGTTCGCCAGGCTCGCGCGCCGATTCCTGCCCGGCCTGGAAAAGGCGTCCTTCCACCCCCACGGTTGACCTGGCACGCTCCACGGGTGCTGTTGACCATCCTCGGCTGCTCGGGCAGCCTGCCGGGACCGCACGGGCCCGCCTCCGGCTACCTCGTCGAGGCGGATGGCTGCCGGCTCGCGATCGAACTGGGCAGCGGTGTGCTGGCCGCACTGCAGGCACGCCACGACGCGTTCTCGTTGAACGCCCTGCTGTTCTCCCACCTGCACCCGGACCACTGCGCCGACTTCACCACGCTCGCCGTCGCGCGCCGCTACCACACCCACCCGCCGTACGACACGAGGAAACACCGGCTGCCCGTGCACGGGCCGTCCGAGACCGCCGACCGGTTCGCCCGCGCCTACGCGGAGACCGCCGACGAACTGCTCACCACCGACCTGACCGACGTGTTCGAGTTCCACACCCTGGTCCCGGGTGCGGTCACCCGCATGGGTCCGTTCCAGATCACCGCCACCCGGGTCGACCACCCCACGGAGGCGTACGGCTTCCGGATCGCCACCAAGGACGCGACGATGGCCTACACCGGCGACACCGGGCCGTGCGACGGGTTGCGCGCGTTGGCGCAGGGCGTGGACGTGCTGCTGTCCGAGGCGACCTGGACCCACTCCGACGACCGACCGACCGGCAAGCACCTGTCCGGCGTGCAGGCGGGGCAGTTGGCCGCGGACGCCGGGGTTGGGCGGCTGCTGCTCACGCACATCGCGCCATGGACCGACCGCGACGCCGTGCTGGCGGAGGCCCGGACCCGGTTCAGCGGGCCGGTCGAGGTCGTCAGCCAGGGCGACACCTACGCGGTTGACGAGCTGAAGGTCCGGGTAATCGGCGGCCATGGCAACTGATGTCGTCGAGCTGATCCTGGCCGACCACCGGAAGTTCGAGGAGCTCTTCCGCGGTCTGCGCGACCGCAACTCGGACCGGACGGCGCTGTTGGGCGAGTTGGCGGCGCTGCTCGTCGCGCACGCCGAGGCCGAGGAGTCCGAGGTCTACCCGGCGCTCAAGCGGTACAAGGAGGTCGACAACGACGAGGTCGACCACGGTGCCGAGGAGCACGCCGAGGGGCACCAGGCGCTGCTGGCGTTGATGGAGGTCTCCGACACCGCGTCCGAGGAGTGGGAGGACAAGCTCGAAGAGCTGGTCCAGGCGCTCAACCACCACGTGGACGAGGAGGAGCGCACGATCCTCAACGACGCGCGGGAGGAGGTGTCCGACGAGCGGCGGGGCGAGCTGGGCCGGCTGTTCACGGAGATCCGGCAGAGCCGGCTGGACGACGACTGCGGTGACGTCGAGTACGTGCGCAAGATCGCGGCAGCCACGAAGGACCGGATCGACTAGCGTCGGTCAGGTGTCGAACGTCGAGGTGCGGTTGGTCGGTCAGCACGACTTCGTGGCCACGAACGACCGGGGCGCGTCGGTGCGGATCGGCCGCAAGGGCGCGGAGGGTGCGTTCACGCCGGTCGAGCTGCTGCTCGCGGCGGCGGCCGGTTGCGCGGCGGTGACCGCGGAGACGCTGGTGACGCGCCGGGTGGACGGTGGCCTGGTGGCGCGGGCGGACGACGTGCGTTCGGCGGACGGGCACTCGCTGTCCAGCGTGCCGGTCGCGCTCGACTACGACGTGTCGCACCTGGACGCCGACCAGCGCGCCGCCCTGGAGACCGCCGTCCTGCGCGCGATCGACCAGCTGTGCACCGTGACCCGGACCCTCAAGGCCTCCCCGCCGACCCCGCTGACCCTCCCCACCTGACCGGCGCGTCGACCTCCCAGATCGCGCGTGTCCTACGTTCGCGTCACGCGTGTCCTACGTTCGGAACACCCGAGTTGAACGCTCGGAACACCGGGCACGTCCGGGTGCCGGGCGGACTGCGCAAGGGGTTCCCGGGAAGTGGACCCGGTTGAGCGGCGCGGGCGGCGTTGCGATGCTCGTCGCGTGACCGAGCCGAACGCCGTCGGGACCGTCGCCGACACCCTGCGCACCGCCCTGCGGGACTTCCCCCAGACCGTCGGCATCGTCACGGCCACCGGCCCGGACGGCCCGGTCGGCGTCACGGTCAGCTCCTTCACCTCCGCGAGCCTGCACCCGCCGCTGATCGTGGTCTGGATCGGTGAGGGCGCGTCGGCGTGGCCCGTCCTGCGCACCGCGCCGCTGTTCGCCGTGCACCTGCTGCACGCGGGCCAGACCGCGCTCTCCGACCTGTTCGCCCGCACCGGGGCCGACCGGTTCGGCGCGGGCACGCACTGGCGGCCCGACGCGGACGGCCTGCCGCACCTGCTGGACGCCCCGCTCCGGCTGCGCTGCCGCACGGACCGCCGGATCGCGGTGGGCGACCACGTCGGCCTCGTCGGTGAACCGCTGGAGGTCCAGCACGCCGCGGGCGCCGCGCCGCTGGTCCGGTTCCAGGGTCGCTACACCTCGGTCGCCTGAACGGGAACGCTCCCAGAATTTCACCCGGTCGTGTGACATCGATCGTTCCCCCTGGAACACCGATTCGATGGTGGGCGAAATGCTGATCGTCTTGCGGAAAGCCGGTCGTGGACAAGTAAGCTGAATGGGACCACCGGTCTGCATTACACCATTCGAGTGACAATGCACCGGAAAATACCCCAGGGTGACCTCAGCGATTGGCCGCAGAGCTGAATGAAGATGGCCGAACAGGCAGGCGCAGCCAGACCCGGTGACGACCCCGGGCGCACCCCGGACGCGTTCGCACGCCGCTGGGCCGCCGCCCTCGCCTCCACGATCCCGACCGCCGCCGTCGCGAGCCTGCCGCCGTCCCGGCTGGAGCACCTGCTCGCCGGGTTCACCGCCGACCTCCGCACCGCGCTGCGGGAGGACGCCCGCGACGGACACCCGTCACCCGCCCGTGGAGTCGGCCGTGGCCTGGTCGAACACGGTCTGGACAACGCCGGGACGCTGGAGCGCACGCTCGCGGTCGTGGGGGGGGCGGAGCGCAAACCACGAAACCCCACCCACCCCGGGGCCCCCGGGGGTGGGGGGGAGCGCGGCC